>CAJUPI010000058.1 GCA_910588125.1 uncultured Lachnospiraceae bacterium | reverse complement strand
TGGAATAAAGAGCGGAGAAAGAGGGATTTGAACCCTCGCGCCGGTTGCCCGACCTACACCCTTAGCAGGGGCGCCTCTTCGGCCTCTTGAGTATTTCTCCGAATTGCTTATTCCTTATGATTGCATTTCTGAATGCTTTGTTCCGAAACGCATAGCCCATTATAATTGAAAAACAGCGGCTTGTCAAGCCATTATTTTCATCATTTTTTAATTTTTTTCTACTACTCAAAATATAGATTTTTAATCCTAATTTTTCCAATATATAGTTATCAAAATCTCTGGCTTTCTTAAATATTTTTATACCAATTGTTTTTTAATAACCAATTATAAAAAAATTATCCATCTTTCAAAGACAAAAAAATTATTTTAAATTATAATTTTTATATTCTAATACGGCACTTTCATATAGGTTATTACCTTCTGAATCAATAACAACTACCACAGGAAAATCTTTTACTTCCAATTTCCGGATTGCTTCTGTTCCTAAATCTTCATAAGCAATTACTTCAGATGAAATAATCCGTTTAGAGAGGAGTGCACCTGCTCCTCCGATTGCTGCAAAATAGACAGAACCATTACGGATAATACTATCAATTACTTCCTGACTTCTTTTTCCTTTTCCGATCATCGCTCCCATTCCCATGTCTAAAAGCTGTGGTGTGTATTTATCCATCCGGCTGGCGGTGGTAGGACCAGCAGAACCAATTGGACGATTTTGTCTGGCAGGAGACGGACCCATATAATAGATAATATTTTCTTTTATATCAAAAGGGAGATCCTCGCCTCGTTCTAATGCTTCCTGCATTCTTTTATGAGCAGCATCTCTGGCTGTATAAATAATTCCTGTTATCAATACATAATCACCCGCTTTTAATGACGCTGCTTTTTCTTTACTGATCGGTGCCTTTATTGACTTGTCCATATTTATTCCCTCCTTATATAATTCGATGAATATGTCTGTTCACATGACAGCAAATATTTACTGCCACCGGAAGTCCTGCTATATGTGTCGGATACGTTTCTATGTTGACAGCAAATGCCGTTACTGTACCTCCTAAGCCTCCTGGTCCAATTCCAAGATGATTAATTTTTTCTAATAATTCTTTTTCCAACTCCTGTACGTAAGGTATCGGAGATTTTTCTTCTAAATTTCTAGTTAAAGCATATTTTGCCATCAAAGCACATTTTTCAAAGGTTCCCCCAATTCCAACTCCCACTACCATAGGAGGACAAGCATTAGGACCAGCATCCTTTACTGCTGTAAGAATTGCATTTTTTACTCCATCGATTCCATCTGCCGGTTTTAACATAAAAATACGACTCATATTTTCACTTCCAAATCCTTTTGGAGCTACTATAATATCAATTTGATCTCCTGGAACAATTTCATAATGAATTACTGCCGGAGTATTATCTCGCGTATTTTCTCTTTCAATCGGATCCTTAACTACAGATTTTCGTAGATATCCATCCTCATAACCTTCACGAACTCCCTGATTAATAGCCTCTGTCAAAGAACCGCCTTCTATATGCACTTCCTGTCCTATCTTTAGAAATATAACTGCCATACCAGTGTCTTGACAAATAGGTATCTGATCTTCTTCTGCAATAACAAGATTTTCTTCTAATTGTTTTAATATTTGTTTTCCCAATGGAGAACATTCTTTTTTTAGGGAGCTTTCAAATACTTTTTTCATATCCGGTGATAAAAAATGATTTGCTTCCATACACATCTCACGGATCTGTCTGGTTATCTCTGATGTTAAAACGGATCTCAAAATAAATACCTCCTTATTTCCGTTAAAATTAAATATCCCACAGTCTGCTGCCAATTTATTTTATTCACAATACAGCAAACTGTGGAGTATTCATATCTTATTCTTTCTCTATGCTTTCTTTAATATCTTCTTCAACAACATCTTCAAGATTCAGTTCTTCTATACCGTCTCCCTCTGATTTCTTACCATCATCTCTCACTTTTGCAATACTTGCTACCTGTACATCAGAATCTTGATCAATATTCATTAACTTTACGCCAGAAGTATTACGTCCAATGATTGATATATCATCTACAGAAATCCGAATCACTACTCCTTCTGTTGTAATAATCATAATATCATGATCATCATGAACAAGCTTTGCCCCCACGATATCTCCGGTTTTTTCTGTAATCTTATAACAGAGAATTCCCTTACCGCCACGATTTTGACTGGTAAACTCTTCGATGGGAGTTCTTTTGCCCATTCCGTTTGCAGATACAATCAACAAGCATTCGCCCTGGGTATGGGTCTGCATTGCCACAACTTGATCCCCTTCATTGAGTTTCATACCAATAACGCCGATCGATACTCGTCCGGTGATTCGTACATCAGTCTCATGAAAACGAATACACTGTCCTTTTTTTGTCACCAGGAAAATGTCTTTCTCATTATTTGTAGCCTTTACTTCAATCAATTCATCATTATCTCTTAATACTATTGCCTGAAGCCCATTCTTACGAACATTTTCATATTCACGAATCGGTGTTTTTTTGACCATGCCACTTCTGGTAGCCATAAATAAAAATTCTTTATCATCGTATTGTTTTACCGGAATAATTGCATTAATTTTTTCATCTGGCTGTAGCTGAATCAGATTAATAATTGCTGTTCCCCGGGCTGTACGGCTTCCTTCCGGAATAGCATAAGCTTTCAAACGATATACTTTTCCTTTGTTAGTAAAGAACATAATATAATTATGATTATGAGTTAGTATCAGATCTTCGATGTAATCTTCATCAATAATCTGCATTCCCTTAATCCCTTTACCACCACGATTTTGATTCTTGAAATTATCTACACTCATTCGTTTGATATATCCAAGCTTTGTCATCGCTACGATTGTTCTCTCATTAGGTATTAAATCTTCCATCGACATATCATATTCATCAAAGCCAATCGAAGTTTTTCTGTCGTCCCCGTATTTTCCGGATATTATCAGTATTTCTTCTCTGATTACTCCTAAAAGTTTTTTCTCATCAGCCAGGATTGCTTTTAATTCTTCAATTTTAACCATTAAATCACGATATTCATTTTCCAGCCTGTCCCGTTCCAAACCAGTTAATGTACGCAAACGCATATCTACGATTGCCTGAGCCTGTGCATCACTTAAGCCAAACCGCTCCATTAACTGAGTTTTTGCAATCTGTACTGTCTGGGATCCACGAATGATACGAATGACTTCATCAATATGATCCAGGGCAATTAATAATCCCTGCAAAATATGGGCCCGCTCTTCCGCCTTATTCAGATCATATCGAATCCGGCGGGTCACTACATCTTCCTGGTGTTTTAAATAATATCCCAGCATATCAAGGATATTTAAAACTTTTGGTTCATTATTAACTAATGCCAGCATATTTACTCCAAAAGTATCTTGGAGCTGTGTATGCTTATAAAGTTGATTTAAAATAACATTAGCATTAACATCCCGGCGTAATTCAATAACTATACGCATTCCTTGCCGATCCGATTCATCCCGAAGATCGGTAATGCCATCAATTCTTTTATCCTTTACCAAATCAGCAATTTTTTCAATCAATCTTGCTTTATTAACCAGATAAGGAAGCTCTGTCACAATAATTCTGCTCTTTCCATTTGGCATTGCTTCAATATCTGAAACCGCACGTACCCGCAATTTTCCCCGGCCGGTACGATATGCTTCTTCAATTCCTGCTTTTCCTAAAATTGTTGCTCCTGTAGGAAAATCCGGTCCTTTGACAATTTCAAGAATTTCTTCTATTGAGGTTTCTCTGTCTTCCTGAACCCGGTTATCAATAATCTTTACTACAGCAGAAATAACTTCCCGTAAATTATGCGGAGGAATATTTGTTGCCATACCTACCGCAATACCTGTAGTTCCGTTCACCAATAAATTGGGATAACGAGAGGGTAACACCACCGGCTCTTTTTCTGTCTCATCAAAATTGGGTACAAAATCTACCGTATCTTTATTGATATCTGCCAGCATTTCCATAGAAATCTTACTCAGACGTGCTTCTGTATAACGCATAGCGGCGGCACCATCCCCGTCTACAGAGCCAAAATTCCCATGGCCATCCACTAATGGATACCGGGTAGACCATTCTTGAGCCATATTTACCAATGCCCCATAGATAGAACTGTCACCATGAGGATGATATTTACCCATAGTATCACCGACAATACGAGCACATTTGCGGTGAGGCTTATCCGGACCATTATTTAATTCAATCATTGAAAAAAGTACCCTGCGCTGAACCGGCTTTAAGCCATCTCTTACATCCGGAAGAGCGCGGGCGGCAATTACACTCATAGCATAATCGATATATGATTTTTCCATGGTGGATTTCAGGTCTATATCATGCACTTTATCAAAAATGTTTGGTTCCATATATCCTCCTTACTTCTGCGTTAAATATCCAGATTTTGTACAAATTTTGCATTTGCTTCGATAAATTCACGCCTTGGCTCAACCTGATCTCCCATCAAAGTGGTAAAAGTCAGATCCAGCTCTGAAATTACATCATCATCCATATTTACCCGCAAAAGAATCCTTCTCTCTGGATCCATCGTCGTCTCCCACAACTGCTCAGCATCCATTTCCCCTAATCCCTTATACCGCTGAATCTTATTATTATTGTCCCGGCCGACTTCTTTTAAAATCTGATTCAATTCATCATCGCTGTAAGCATACCAGATACGTTTGTTTTTCTCGAGTTTATAAAGTGGCGGCTGCGCCAGATAAACATGGCCCTGCCGAATCAGTTCTGGCATAAAACGGTATAAAAATGTCAACATTAAAGTACTGATATGCGCGCCATCCACATCTGCATCCGTCATAATAATGATTTTATTATAACGAAGCTTGGTAATATCAAAATCATCATGAATTCCCGTACCAAACGCAGTTATCATCGCTTTAATCTCTGCATTCGCATAGATCTTGTCCAATCTGGCTTTTTCCACATTTAAAATCTTACCACGCAATGGTAAAATAGCTTGAGTATCCCGAGAACGTGCCGTTTTCGCAGATCCTCCTGCAGAATCACCCTCTACAATAAAAATTTCACATTTTTCCGGATCTTTATTGGAACAATCAGCCAACTTTCCTGGAAGTGTCATTTGCTCTAAAGCTGTTTTTCTTCTCGTTAAATCTCTAGCTTTACGCGCAGCAGCACGGGCTCTCTGAGCTAATACGGATTTCTCACAGATCGTCTTAGCTGCATTTGGATTCTGCTCTAAAAAATAAGTAAGCTGCTCACTCACAATGTTATCCACGGCTCCGCGGGCTTCACTATTGCCCAGCTTCTGCTTCGTCTGGCCTTCAAATTGAGGCTCTTCAATCTTTACACTGATAATTGCAGTTAAGCCTTCTCTGATATCTTCACCACTTAAATTATCTTCATTTTCTTTTAACAATTTATTTTTACGTGCATATTCGTTAATCGTTTTAGTCAATGCATTTTTGAAACCAGCTAAATGAGTGCCTCCTTCCGGAGTATTCACATTATTGACAAAGCTATAAATATTCTCTGTATAAGAATCATTATGTTGCATAGCAACTTCTACATAAATATTATCCTTGCTTCCTTCACAATAAACAACCTTATCATATATTGTCGCCTTACTTCGGTTCAGATAAGTAACAAATTCCTGAATTCCTCCTTCATAATGGAAAACCTTTTCTTTCTTTTCCTCCCGATCATCACGCAAAATGATCTTAAGATCTTTTGTCAAAAATGCTGTTTCTTGCAGACGAACTCTTAAAATTTCAAAATCATAAACAGTTTCTTCAAAAATCTTTGGATCCGGAAGAAATTGGACCTCTGTCCCATGTTTATCCAATGAACATTCTCCTACCACTTTCAGCGGATACATCACTTTTCCACGCTCATAGCGTTGTTGATATATTTTCCCATCCTGATAAATTCTTACTTCCAACCACAGAGAAAGGGCATTTACAACTGAGGCACCAACACCATGCAAACCACCGGATACCTTATATCCGCCACCGCCAAATTTTCCGCCAGCATGAAGAATCGTAAATACTACTTCCACTGCCGGAATTCCAGCCTTTTTTTGGATTCCCACCGGAATACCCCGGCCATCATCCAAAACAGTGATAGAATTATCCATATTGATTGTTACTTCAATTTGATCACAAAAGCCTGCCAGAGCCTCGTCAACAGAATTGTCCACAATCTCATATACCAGATGATGTAATCCTCTTGATGATGTACTTCCGATATACATACCGGGACGCTTTCGGACCGCTTCCAATCCCTCTAGAATCTGAATCTGGTCCGCTCCGTATTCTGCACTCATGCTATTTCCTCCTATCTTTGATAGTTGTTCACTGTTTTTCTGTCATACTAATTTTCTTGTTCTACCGTACCATCCACCACCTTAAAAATCCGGTCAATTGGAAATCTGTTATTAATAAAATCTTCTAATCCAGTACAAGTAATCATAGTTTGAATCGAATGAATTGCGGAAAGGAGATGATTCTGCCGCTCTCCATCTAATTCGGACAATACATCGTCCAATAGGAGAATCGGATCATCCTTTACCAATTTTTTTACTAATTGGATTTCCGCCAGCTTTAAAGATAATGCTGCGGTTCTTTGTTGTCCCTGGGAACCAAATTTTCTAATATCAATATCATCCATATAAAAGGCAATATCGTCTCTATGAGGGCCTACCAGACTAGTTTTCTGTCTCATATCAGAAAATCGGCTTTTTTTAATTTCTTCTTCTAAATTTTCATAAGATGCACAAGGATCATAAATAATTTTAAGACTTTCTTTATTTCCAGACAATTTTCCATGTATTTTGCCAATCAAATCATTCAACTGAGCTATAAAAATTTCTCTGCAATGGATGATTTCTTTACCGTATTGTGCTAATTGGATATCCCATACATCCAAAGTTTCTTCATATTCCGGTTTAAATACCAAATCTCTTAATAATCGATTCCGTTGCATCAAAATACGATTATAAGAAACCAGTGAATGAACATAATACTTATCTAATTGACATAATTCCATGTCAATAAACTTTCTTCGCTCAGAAGGTCCATTTTTTATCAGATTTAAATCTTCAGGCGAGAAAAAAACTACATTCACAATACCAAACAGTTCGCTAACCTTTTTTATAGGAATGCCGTTGATTGCGATTCCCTTTGTTTTATTCTTTTTCAGATGCATATCAATTCGATAAGGCACTTGATTTTTTTTGAGATTCAATTTTATATGAGATTCATCCTCATGAAAATGAATGATTTCTCTGTCTTTACTTCCCCGATGGGATTTTGTTGTACAACATACATAAACAGCCTCAAGTATATTAGTTTTTCCCTGAGCATTATTTCCATACAAAATATTAGTCCCCGAACTAAACTGCATATGTAAGGTATGGTAATTGCGATAATTTTTTAATTCAACAGATTCAATAATCATATTCTGCCTATCTTTGGGATGAGCAATGCTCATCCCTCAATCTGAATGGATTTTCCATTATAAGTGACCACATCCTTATTGCGGATTTTTTTCCCCCGCTGCATTTCCGTTTGTCCGTTTACCTGTACCAGACCATCTTCAATAATATGTTTTGCATCAACTCCGGAGTCACACATACCAGCCAATTTTAATAACTGACCTAATTTGATATATTCGTCCTTTATTTTTATTATTTCCATATTTTTCCTCTTTAATCTTCTGCAATAAAATTAACGGGTAAAATCAGGTAAATATAATTGCCGCCGTCATCCTTTATAAAACAAGGTGATTTGGGATTTAACATATAGATATCAACATCTTCATCATCAATTACCCTTAATGCATCCAGTAAAAACTTAGGATTGAAAGCAATCATTATATCATCGCCGGTTTTTTGAGCTATAACATCTGCATTCATAGAACCAAAAGAGGATCGGATCTTCATATTGACATTATTTTCTTGTATTTTTAAAATGATAGGCTTGCGATCATTATCACGAATCATAATCATTGCCCGATCAATATTGTCCATAAATATTCTTTTATTTATTTTTATATGTGTCTTATAATCATTGGATAACATATGATCGATCTTAAAATAATCTCCCTCAATTAAGCGGGAAACAACAGTGGTATTATCGAATTCAAATAAAACATGATTTTTACTGAAATAAATCAGAACTTCTTTTTCATTATCACCAGTAAGAATTTTGCTAATTTCTGAAAGGGTTTTTCCAGGAATGATCACTTTTCTGTTTTCATAATTATACTTGAGCAGAATATTGCGAATAGATATTCTGTGTCCATCCAGTGAAACAATTTTTAAAACATTATCTTTAATTTCAACCAGTTCGCCTCCCATCATTTTATTGCTGTCATTAGGAGCAATAGAAAAAATAGTCTGTCTGATCGCTTCCTTTAAAGAAAATTGAGAAAGACAGATATATTCATCCTTTTCGATAAAAGGAAGATAGCTGAATTCCTGAGGATCTCGTCCCTGAATTTTAAATAATGAATTATCGCATTCAATTGTAGTATTTAACCGATCATCACTACTGATAATTACTTCAGCATCACTATCTGGAAGCTTGCGGATAATATCAGAGAATATTTTAGCTTCCAGAGCAATAATGCCTCGTTCTAAAATAGAACCTTCGATTTTGGTTTCAATTCCCATTTCCATGTCATTGCCTGTTAATTTGATTTCATTTGCTGTGGCGTCAATTAATATGCATTCAAGAATGTTCATGGTGGTTTTTGAGGGAATTGCTTTCGATACAATATTGATGCCATTCATTAATATATCTTTCTGGAAGACTAGTTTCATGTTGATAAGTTCCTTTCTATTTGATGAGCAATTTATTGAGATAGATATAAAATAAAGTTTCGTCGTAATCGTAGTAGGGGCTGTGAATTTGTGTAAAAGCTGTTTTTACCTTGAAAATAAACGTAAAAGAGTGTTAAAAAGTATGTTGAAAACTAATCTTAAGCTCAGGTAAAATCGAGCAGTTTTTCCACAAATATATAAATGGTTGACAGATGGCTCGAATAATATATGAGTTATCCACCAAAAACATTGCTTTTTCCACAAAAAAATGTGTATAAGTTAAATTTGCTGAAGTCCTGTATTTTCCAGTGTTTTTGCAAAAAATTTTAATTAGGGTTCAATTTTTTCTTTAAGATATCCACAGTGTTTTGCAGGGTCGGTGTTTTTTCTATATCTTTGGTAATCTTTTCAATTCCATGGATAATTGTAGTGTGATCCCGTCCTCCCATAGCTTTTCCGATCTCCTGTAAAGGAGCTTCGGTCATGTTGCGGCATAAATACATGGCAATCTGCCTGGGATAGACGATTTCCTTGCTTCTTCTTTGAGATAAAAGATCCAAAGTGGTAAGATTATAATGTTCAGCTACCACCTGAATAATCAAATCAGGAGTTATTTTTTTCGTACCACCTGGTGATATAATATCTTTCAGTGCTTCCTCAGCCATAGAAATGCTGATCTCTTTACTGCGATCTAACTTGGAAAATGCGACAATTTTTGTCAAAGCGCCTTCCAATTCCCGAATGTTTGATTTGATATTGGTAGCAATGTATTTGATTACTTCGTTATCAATATTATATCCTTCCAGTTCTTCTTTTTTACGGAGAATGGCCATGCGGGTTTCATAGTCGGGAGATTGAATATCCACGGTTAATCCCCACTCAAAACGAGAACGAAGGCGTTCTTCTAAGGTTTCAATATCTTTCGGAGGTTTATCCGAGGATATAATGATTTGTTTTTTTGATTCATAGAGTGCATTAAAAGTATGGAAAAATTCTTCCTGCGTGCTTTCTTTACCAATGATAAATTGAATATCATCGATCAAGAGTACATCATTATTGCGATATTTTTCCCGAAATTCTGTAGTAGAAATATTATTTTTGTTACGAATGGCATCGATCAACTCATTTGTGAATTTTTCAGAGGTCACATAGAGGATCTTGGCATTTGGATTATTTTTTAGAATAAAATTCGCTATAGAGTGCATTAAGTGAGTTTTTCCAAGCCCTACACCACCATAAATAAATAGTGGGTTGTATATTTCGCCAGGAGATTCTGCAACAGCGAGAGAAGCAGCATGTGCCAGGTTGTTATTCGCTCCGACCACAAAGGTGTCAAAAGTATACTTGGGATTCAGGTTGGCATTTTGAAGCGCTTCCTGAGTGATCTTGTTGAGATTTGGCCGAATGAGTTGATTATTTTTATTTTCTTTTTCTTTAATCTGATCTTCTACGATAAAATCAATTTCACATTTCAGGCCGGTGATTTCCTCAATAGCTACTTTTAATAGGAAGCTGTATTTCTTTTTTATATAACCGAGAAAATTTGCATCGGGAACAATAATCTGGATAGTATTGCCAGGTTCCACGGAATAGAGATGCAGGGGAACCAGCCATGTAGCGAATGATACATCCGATATCTCATGTTCTTCTTTTATATAACGTAAGATATCATCCCATTTGGCTTGTAGTGTCTCTAACATATCTCGTTCTCCTAAACTATTCTTTTGAAAGGTTATGTTTTGATTTGTGGATATTTTGTATATTCATGTGGATATGCAAAATAAGCCAATCTACATGTATTGTATACCAAAACTGCTGGTTTTTCAACGAAAATAGTAAAAAGAATAGAAAAATTGTAAATTTATCAACAAAGTTATCCACATATTGTGGATAACTTATTCACATTGTGAACAAGTACTTTTTTAAAACAGCCATAACTGCGTACTTACAGAAAAACTTGACAGAAGGCTGGTGAATCGCTATGATATATGAGGAAAGTTTGTAATATGCACCAAAACATAAGCTTTATATCATTAATGTTATGCATTGTATCTTAATTATTAAGAACAGTAGCAGGAGGTAAAAAAATGAATATGGAAAAAAAAGACACTCGATGGCTTACCAGTGTTGCACTTATGGCAGCAATTGTAATCCTGTTGGCAAATACGCCTTTAGGTATGATTCAGCTTCCGATTATTAAGGCAACAACTGTGCATATTCCTGTAATCATTGGAGCTATTTTATTAGGGCCGGCGGCAGGAGCAATTTTAGGCTGTGTGTTTGGTATTTGTTCAATGATTAGCAATACGATGGCGCCAACGCTTTTATCGTTTGCTTTTTCTCCGTTTATGAGTATGAGTGGGATTCCAGGTGCATTAAAAGCTATATGGATTGCGGTTGGATGCCGGATGATGATTGGTGTGGTATCAGGATGGTTATGGATTTTTCTTAAAAAAATTAACGTGGATCATCTTTTAGCCTTGCCAATTGTCGGATTTATCGGATCTATGACAAATACTGTTTTTGTTATGGGTAGTATTTATCTTTTATTGGCAGGTGAATATGCTGCAGCAAGAACTGTGGCAATTGATGCTGTGTGGGGACTTATTATGGGGACTGTTTTGGCTTCTGGAGTGCCAGAAGCAATTGCCGCTGCAATACTGGTAGTATTGATAGGAAAAGTAATGCTTTCAGTTTTCCGTAATATGATTCGGGTAGCAGCATAGAAACAGAGTAGCAATCCAATTGTCTGAACCGTTACAAAACAAGGGTTTTTCTGTAAAAATGCTTGACGAAGCAGTTTGTTTTCTATATAATTGAGAAGATGCCAAATCAGAAACGTCAAGATTATAATAACAAAATGAAAAAGACAATGGATTGATAAGAGGAGGTGCTATATTATGAAAATGACTTTCCAGCCAAAAAACAGACAGAGATCGAAAGTGCATGGCTTTCGTGCTAGAATGAGTACTCCGGGTGGAAGAAAGGTATTGGCTTCCAGAAGAGCAAAAGGCAGAGCAAAATTATCTGCTTAATGAAAGAAGGTCACAAGTAATTGTGGCCTTTTTTTCTCTGTAATGGAAAGATGAAATATTGCGATGAAAAGATTTCCAAGTATTAAAAAGAAGGCTGATTTTCAGGCCGTATACCGTTCTGGTAAGTCATATGCGAATAGAGAACTGGTAATGTATGTTAGAAAGACAGAGCTTCCGGAACAGAGAATAGGAATTTCTGTTAGTAAAAAAGTGGGAAACAGTGTGGTAAGACATCGTATTACCCGGCTAATAAGAGAGTGTTTCCGATTAAATAAGGATCAGTTGACGGATGGTTTGGATATCGTAGTGGTAGCGAGGGCTGCCGCAGCAACGGCAAATTATAAAAATATCGAAAGTGCATATTTGCACCTGTGCGGACTGCATAACAGAAATAAAGAATCGAAGTGAGTGAGAGATGAAACATTTGATAAAAAAAGGTTTGATTTTTATGATTCGAGGGTATCAGATATTTTTATCTCCTCTTAAAATGAGGACTCACTGTATCTACACGCCTACGTGCTCTCAATACGCCATTGAGGCATTGCAAAAGTATGGCGTTGTGAAAGGATTATGGTTGTCTGTGAAGAGGATACTGCGGTGCCATCCATGGGCAGAAGGCGGTTATGACCCAGTTCCGTAACGTATGAGGAGGTAACAGTTTGGATTACTTAGTATTGACGAAGACCGGGGGAATGATTTTGGGGCCGGTTTCCCAAATTTTGGGATTAATAATGGATTTGCTTTTTCGCTTGACCAGTTCTGTGGGAATATTGAATATTGGACTTTGTATTATCCTTTTTACTTTAGTTGTGAAGATCCTGATGTTTCCATTAACTATTAAACAGCAAAAATCATCAAAGCTGATGACAGTTATGCAGCCGGAGCTTCAGGCGATTCAGAATAAGTACAAGGGTAAAACGGACAATGAGTCCATGATGAAAATGAATGTAGAGACTAAAGCAGTCTATGAAAAGTATGGGACTTCGATGACTGGCGGTTGTTTGCAGCTGGTGATTCAGTTACCGATTCTTTTGGCTTTGTATCGGGTAATTTATAATATTCCTGCTTATGTAAGTTCAGTAAAGATTTATTTTATGCAGGTGGTTTATGCGATTACCAATATATCAAAT
This sequence comes from uncultured Lachnospiraceae bacterium, assembly GCA_910588125.1. Taxonomy (GTDB): domain Bacteria; phylum Bacillota; class Clostridia; order Lachnospirales; family Lachnospiraceae; genus Brotaphodocola. The sequence continues at coordinate 6,913 of CAJUPI010000058.1, read as the reverse complement.
GTTGCAGATTTGCCAGAAGGGGCGGGCGCATCTCTGCTTCAGTTTGCAACAGATCACAATATACCTTTGACAGGTATTACTAAGATTGGTGATCTGGTGGGTGATACTGGTGAAGTTCTTGGCAACAAGATGGTAGATATTCTTTATAAGTTAAATCCTGAGCAGTGGGGAGAGCTGGCAAACCGTTTTCCAGAGGCTGCAGCAGTAATTACAGAGAATTCGATTGCGATAGAGAAAATGAATTCATTTTTGGGAATCAACTTGGCTACGAATCCCTGGCAGGGATTTTCTCCAAGTGCTGCATGGCTGATTCCTATTTTGGCAGGTGTCAGCCAGTGGTTCAGTGCTAAGCTGATGATGTCTAATCAGCCCCAACAGGATGAAAATAGTACCAGTGCTCAAATGATGAAGCAGATGAATGTGATGATGCCATTGATGTCGGTATTTTTCTGTTTTACTTTTCCGGCTGCGATTGGTATTTATTGGGTGGCCAGTAGTGTATTTCAGATTATTCAACAGTTGATCGTAAATGCTTATCTGGAAAAAGTAGATATGGATGAGATGATCAAAAAGAATCTGGAAAAAGCAAATGCTAAAAGAGCTAAAAAAGGACTTCCACCACAAAAGGTTTCTCAGAATGCTATGGTTAATGTAAAAAATATACAGGCAGCACAACAGCGTGAGGAACAGGCGCGTAATGAAAAGTTGGAGAAAACCAGACAACAGGTAAAGGAATCAAATGAGTATTATAATAAAGATGCAAAACCAGGGAGTTTGGCATCGAAGGCGGCTATGGTTGCTAAATATAATGAGAAACACAATAAGTAGGGGGTGTAATAATGGAGATGATTACCATTTCTGCAAAGACGCTGGATGAGGCTATTACCAAAGCATTGTTGGAATTGCAGACTACCAGTGAGCATTTATATTATGAAGTGGTTCAGAAGGAAAGCAGTGGTTTTCTTGGGCTTTTTGGTGGAAAGCAATGTGTTATCCGTGCTCGGGTAATGGGAGAAGAGGAAGAAAAGAATAAAAGGGAAAAAGCAGAAGCTGAAAAAAAAGAAAAAGAAGAGGCGGATAAAAAAGTTAGATTAGCTGAAGAAAAGGCGAAGGCTGAAGCTCAGAGATTAGAAAAAGCCAGGATAGAAAAAAGAACAAAAGAAGAATCAGAAAAGGCTCCGGCTTCATTAAAGGATGGAAAAACAGTCGCAGAAAAAACAACGGCTTTTGAAGAATTAAAAACGGAAAAGGTTCAGAAAAAATATTCGGATCAAAGAGAACCAGAGAAGAAAAAATATGAAAGAAAAGATGGCAGGACAGATAATCGTGAGAAAACGGAAAAAAGAGGTACAGAATTTCATATAGAAAAGTCTGAGCCTAAGGCTAGAACGGAAGTTAAAATGGATGAAGCTGTGGTTCAGAAAAAGGCAAAGGAGTTTTTGGATCAGGTATTTCATGCTATGGGAATGCAGGTTTCTATAGAAACGTCTGTTAATGTAGAAGAGGGAGAATTACAGGTTATGATGGCAGGCGATGATATGGGAATTTTGATCGGAAAACGAGGTCAGACTCTGGATTCTCTACAGTATCTGGTAAGTTTGGTGGTAAATAAAGAAACAGAGGGGTATCTAAGAGTAAAGTTAGATACAGAAAATTATAGAGAGAGACGTAAGGAAACTTTAGAAACTCTTGCCAGAAATATCTCTTATAAGGTAAAGAGAACAAAAAAGCCGGTTTCTTTGGAACCGATGAATCCTTATGAAAGAAGGATTATCCATTCTGCTCTTCAAAATGATCGTTATGTAGTGACAAGGAGTGAAGGAGAGGATCCTTATCGTCATGTAGTAATTTCTTTGAAAAGAGAAAATTATAATCGGAGAGATCGTTATCCTTCAAGAAGAGACGGACGAGATAATAGAAATCGCGAAAGACAGGCGGATAGGCAGGTAATCGAAAAGACAGAAGAAGGATTTGAATAAATATTATTTAATAACGCCCGGCAGTAAAGATAGAAATTGCTGCCGGGCGTTGCTTTTTACTTTGAGGAATGATAGTATGATAATAAGTAAGAAATGAATTATTTCAAGTATTGCTAAATTAGGAGGCAAGGATGGAAGTTGACAGACAGGAAAATACAATTGCGGCGATATCTACTGCTGTTAGTAATTCGGGAATCGGAATTATCAGAGTTAGCGGAAATAAGGCAATTTTAATTATAGATCGTATTTTTGAAGGCAAAGGAAAAAGCTTAAAAGAGGTTTCCTCTCATACTGCGCATTATGGTGTTATTAAAGATGGCGATTTAATTATCGATGAGGTTTTAGTTTTAGTAATGCGGGGACCTCATAGTTATACAGGTGAGGATACTGTGGAAATTGATTGTCATGGCGGAGCACTTGTAATGAAAAAAATATTAGAAACAGTAATTCGGTATGGTGCAGTGCCGGCAGAGCCAGGTGAATTTACCAAAAGAGCTTTTTTGAATGGCCGTATGGATTTATCCCAGGCGGAAGCTGTGATGGATATCATTTGTTCTAAAAATGAATATGCAATGAAAAGCTCGGTTAATCAGCTGAAGGGATCAATATCTCGAAAAGTTAAGGAACTGCGATCAATTATTTTACATCAGGTGGCTTATATTGAATCTGCTTTAGATGATCCAGAACATATTTCTCTGGATGGATATGGAGAAGAATTGCGAAGTGTGATAAAGCCTGTAGTTAATGAGGTAAAGAAAATGCTGGATACAGCTGATGATGGAAGAATTATCTCAGAAGGAATACGGACTGTTATTTTAGGAAAACCAAATGCAGGAAAATCTTCATTGATGAATGTTTTATTAGGGGAAGAACGTGCTATTGTTACTGATGTGGCAGGAACTACCCGGGATATGCTGGAAGAACAGATTCGATTGGGAGATGTGTTTTTAAAATTGGTAGATACAGCCGGGATTCGAGAAACAGAAGATATTGTGGAGCAGATAGGAGTATCCCGGGCAAAAAGAGCAGCAGAAGAAGCAGATTTGATTATTTATGTAGTGGATGGCGCTTGTCCCTTAGATCAAAATGATCAAGATATTATTGAGATGGTTCGTGGCAGGCGGGCAGTAGTCCTATTGAATAAGTCTGATTTAAAATTGGTTATTGAAGTTGAAGATTTGGAGAAAAAGACAGGCCATCCGGTAATAACTATTTCGGCAAAAGAAGAGATTGGATTGAAAAAATTGGAAAAAGTAGTTTCAGAAATGTTTTTTCATGGAAAAATCGGATTCAATGATGAGATTGTAATTACGAATGTTCGTCATAAAATGGCGTTTAAGAATGCTTTTGAGAGTCTTTGTATGGTTATGAAAGGAATTGAGGATGAAGTACCGGAAGATTTTTTGACGATTGATTTGATGGATGCTTATGAAAAGCTTGGATTAATTATCGGCGAGTCGGTGGAAGAAGATTTAATTAATGAAATTTTTGGAAAATTTTGTATGGGAAAATAAAAGATATAAATATATTGAGGAGAATGTTCATGCATAATTTAGAGGAAAATTATGATATTGTGGTGGTTGGCGCCGGACATGCAGGGTGTGAGGCGGCTTTGGTTTGTGCACGTTTAGGTTTAAATACAATTGTATTTACAATTAGCATTGATAGTATTGCTCTGATGCCCTGTAATCCTAATATTGGGGGAAGCTCAAAGGGACATTTGGTGAGAGAATTGGATGCATTGGGCGGTGAGATGGGAAAGAATATAGATAAGACATTTATTCAATCCAAGATGTTAAATGAATCAAAAGGTCCGGCAGTGCATTCTTTAAGAGCTCAGGCAGATAAGCAAGAATATAGCCGTGAGATGAGGAGAACATTGGAGAATACGGATCAATTGACGATCCGTCAGGCGGAAGTATCGGAAATATTAGTAGAAAATCATCATATTACAGGAGTAAAGACTTCTTCTGGTGCAGTTTACCATGCGAAAGCAGTAGTATTGGCTACTGGTACTTATTTGCGGGCAAGATGTATTTATGGAGATGTCAGTAATTACACAGGACCGAATGGATTGCAGGCTGCCAATCATTTAACAGCATCTTTGATTGATAACGGGATCGAAATGTTTCGTTTTAAGACAGGGACACCGGCGCGGGTAGATAAAAGAAGTATTGATTTTTCTAAAATGGAAGAGCAATTGGGAGATGAAAATATAGTACCTTTTTCTTTTTCTACGGATTCAAAATCGATACAGAAGGATCAGGTATCTTGTTGGTTGACTTATACAAATTCTGAAACACATCGGATAATTCGGGAAAATATTGATCGTTCACCATTATTTTCAGGAGCGATAGAAGGAACAGGGCCGCGATATTGTCCTTCTATAGAAGATAAAGTGGTAAAATTTCCTGATAAGGATCGACATCAGGTATTTATCGAGCCGGAGGGATTATATACCAATGAAATGTATTTAAGTGGTATGTCCAGTTCTCTTCCGGAGGATGTCCAATATCAAATGTATCGTACGGTGGCCGGCTTGGAACAAGTAAAAATAGTGAGAAATGCTTATGCTATCGAATATGATTGTATTAATTCTCTTCAGTTAAAGCCTTCTTTGGAATTTAAAAAAATTCATGGGTTATTTAGTGGCGGACAGTTTAATGGGAGCTCTGGTTATGAAGAAGCAGCTGTACAGGGATTTATGGCTGGAGTTAATGCAGCAATGCAGGTTTTGGAAAGAGAAGCTTTTGTATTGGATCGTTCACAAGCTTATATTGGCGTATTGATTGATGATTTGGTGACAAAAGAAAACCATGAACCTTATCGGATGATGACTTCACGTGCAGAGTATCGTTTGCTTTTGCGCCAGGATAATGCAGATCTCCGGTTGCGGGAAATCGGATATAAGATAGGATTGGTAAGTGAAAAGGATTATAATTATGTAAAAGAGAAGGAAAGGCTTATTGAAGAAGAAATAAAGCGCGTGGAAAATACGCCTATAGGAGCAAATCCGAAAACACAAGATTTTTTGAAAAACCATGGAAGTACTCTGTTGAAGACAGGAGCTACTATGGCGGAATTAATTCGGCGTCCGGAATTAAATTATTTTATGTTAACTGAAATTGATGAAAATCGTCCGGATATTTCTTATGATATTGCAGAACAAGTTAACATAAGTATAAAGTATGAAGGATATTTGAAACGTCAAAAGCAACAAGTAGCACAATTTAAAAAATTGGAAAGTAAAAAATTAGATATTAATTTTGATTATAGTAAGGTAGCGAGTCTTCGTAAAGAAGCGGTTCAAAAATTAAATTTATATAAGCCAGTTTCTATTGGACAGGCTTCCAGAATTTCAGGAGTTTCTCCGGCGGATATTTCTGTTCTTTTGGTATATTTAGAACAGGAAAAAAGGAGTAGATAAAATAAATTATAAATAAGGAAAAGAAAATAATGGAGCAGCTATTTTTGAGAAAAATGACTGAAGGCTGTAAGGCTTTGGGAATTTCATTATCTATGAAACAGTTGGAACAATTTTATCAATATTATGAGTTATTGATAGAGAAAAATAAAGTTATGAATTTGACAGCAATTACAGAATTGGAGGAAGTAGTTTCTAAGCATTTTATTGATAGTTTATCATTAGTAAGGGTGAGAGATAATTTGATAGATTTGAAAATCAGTTTGATCGATGTCGGATCAGGAGCTGGTTTTCCAGGGATTCCTTTAAAAATTGCTTTTCCCAATATATCTGTTATATTGTTGGATTCTCTTAATAAAAGAGTAGTTTTTTTAAATGAGGTTATTAAAAAATTGAATTTATCTGAAATTGAGGCTTTTCATGGACGGGCTGAAGAATTTGGCCAAAATAAAGTATATCGGGAAAAATTTGATTTATGCGTTTCCAGGGCAGTAGCAAATATATCAACTTTATCAGAGTATTGTATTCCTTTGATAAAAATTGGAGGAACATTTGTTGCATATAAATCAGAAAAGATTGAGGATGAATTGGATAAGGGGAAAGGTGCTATTCATATTTTGGGATCAGAGATAGAATCGATTGAAAAATTTATATTGCCTGGAACAGAAGCAGAGAGAGATTTAGTGGTAATACGAAAGGTTAAAAGCACTCAAAAAAAATATCCTCGAAAATCAGGATTACCGGGAAAGGAACCGATTGTTTAATTTTGGAGATTGTTTATGAAGGAAAATAATGATAAGCAGGAATTATGTAGATGTAAATGGTGTAATTTAAAAAATATAAAATACTTAGAATATCATGATAAGGAATGGGGAATCCCCCAATATGATGATGATCGTTTGTTTGAATTATTAATATTAGAAAGTTTTCAGGCAGGCCTTTCCTGGGAGTGTGTGTTAAATAAACGAGATAATTTTAGAAAAGCTTTTGATCAATTTGATTTGGAAATTATCTGCAATTATGATGAAAAAAAAGTTCAGGAGTTAATGGAAGATAGAGGTATTATTAGAAATAGACAAAAAATTTATGCCGCGGTTAATAATGCAAAGATCTTTTTTCTGATAAAAAAGGAATATGGTTCTTTTTCAAATTATATTTGGCATTTTACTGATTTTAAAATTGTATATGAAATAGGTCAGACTAGTTCTGAATTATCGGATCGAATATCTCAGGATTTGAAAAGCAGGGGAATGAAATTTGTGGGGACTACTATTATTTATGCATATTTGCAAGCAATTGGGGTTATATATTCTCATGACGAAGAGTGTTTTTTATATCAGGGTAATTAAAAATACGAATTGTCGATTCAATATCATTAGGCTGATTTTCTTGGAAGGTACGCCATAAAAAGGGGAGGAAAGCGGCCAATGTCATTCAGTTAATTTTCTCAGAAGGTACGCCATGGAAAAAGGAGCGGGAAGAGGCGGAAAAATGGTCTGCCGCTTTTTCC
>CAJUPI010000057.1 GCA_910588125.1 uncultured Lachnospiraceae bacterium | reverse complement strand
CCGTCCGAACACAGGATAGAGAAATGACGGGTAACTTATTTTGCAACACCCTCTTCCCTCCTCTTCCCGCTCCTTTTCCAGGGTGTACCTTTTGAGAAAATTAACTAAATGACATTGGCGGGGAGGATATCCTACGCAACCGCTAATTTCTTCAGGCTAACTTCTGAAGCTTATCACTGTGCTTCATAAGGACTTTTGCGATTACATCAATATTAGACTGCATGGATTCCAGCTCAGCCACTGCCTTTTCATATTTTTGGGCGGCAGGGACATAATTCTCAGCCAGAAGATTGATCTGGGGACAGATGACATTTTCTATGTTCAGCTTGATATCCCGAATATCTTCCCGTATCGGCTGCAGCTCGGACTTGAGCTTCTGGTCTAGTAAATCAGATAATGCAGATAATAATTCGTTGTCAACCATAATATTATCCCTTTCTGTTGGTTTTTTCGTAGAGGAGCCAGTCTATCCATTGAGGATATCCGGCGATAGAGCCAATGAAATGCCATTCATTTACAGAATTGATTTTATTTGTTATATTTTACTATATTCAGTCGCTATTGTCATTATCTGACCTATAAATTGATAATATCCATATTTGGATAATGTTTTTTGACAATGCATCCGTTATGCGGATAAGAAAGGAGCTATTTATGAAAAAGGGATTTGGTAAGGATTTTGTATGGGGAGCGGCTACCGCATCCTATCAGATTGAGGGCGCGGCCAGAGAAGAGGGAAAGGGGCTGCACATCTGGGATGTGTTCTGTCAGGAAAAAGGACGGGTATTTGGCGGCCACACGGGAGACGTGGCATGTGATCATTATCACCGGTTTCGAGAGGATGTAGCTATCATGAAAGAAATGGGTCTGAAAGCTTATCGCTTTTCTTTGTCCTGGACGCGGCTGTTGCCGGAAGGAACCGGAAAAGTGAATGAAGCAGGGGTTCGCTTTTATGATCAATTGATCGATGAGCTTCTGGCGGCAGGAATCGAGCCTTATATTACGCTTTTCCATTGGGACTATCCTTATGAACTTTATAAAAGAGGGGGATGGATGAATGGGGAAAGTGTTCGGTGGTTCGGAGAGTATGCAAAATTGGTGGCGGAGCGTTTTTCAGATCGGGTGCGCAGATTTATTACTTTGAATGAGCCTCAGTGCTTTATCGGCCTTGCATATCTGGACGGAGTTCATGCCCCGGGAGTCCGGGCCCCGTTACGGGACACTTTTGAGATGGCTCACAATGTACTGAAGGCACATGGCCTGGCGGTGCAAATGCTCCGCCAATATGCGAAGCAGGAAATTCAGGTAGGTTATGCGCCTACCGGTTCGATGAGCTATCCGGCAAGCGATTGCCCCGAGGACAGGGAGGCTGCCAGGCGCCATCTGTTCGCCTTGCCGGAGGATGATAGAAAATGGGTGTGGACCGTGAGCTTCTGGAGTGATCCGGTGATACTTGGGCATTATCCGGAAGAAGTGTTGAGCCGGTTCGGAAAATATATGCCAAAGGTTTCGGCAGCGGAGGAAGCGCTGATGGCAGAACCTATTGATTTTTACGGACAGAATATCTATAATGGAAACCGAGTGCGGCAGGGTTTGGAGGGAAAGCCGGAGATTGTTGAGCGATATGAAGGATTTCCCAGGACGGCGATCGGTTGGCCAGTGACACCGGAGTGTCTCTACTGGGGACCGAAATTTTTGTATGAGCGTTACAAGAAACCTGTCTATATTACGGAGAACGGGCTTTCCTGCCATGATGTTGTGTCGTCGGACGGAAGGGCGCATGATCCGAATCGGATCGATTTTATGCAAAAATATCTGGAATGTTTGGGCAAGGCGGCAGCAGAAGGGGTAGATGTGCGAGGGTATTTTCATTGGTCTTTGATGGACAATTTTGAGTGGCACAGCGGATATAGCGAGCGGTTTGGCCTGGTTTATGTGGATTATCGTACCGGAGAGCGGATATGGAAGGATTCGGCGTACTGGTATCGGGATTATATTCGATCATAATTTTATAGAAGATATGGGAGGGATCCGGATGAATTCAGATATTATTTATCAGAAGCTGCAGGAGTTGGAACAATATTTTTGGCAATCGGCAAGCCAGGATTTATGTCTGGCATTTTCCGGTGGCGTGGATTCTGCCCTGTTGTTGAAGGTGGCTGTGGATGCTCTTGGAAAAAGAGCGGGGAAGGTATATGCGGTGACCTTTGACAGCCGTCTTCATCCGTCTGGCGATCGGGAGATTGCAAAACGGGTGGCAGGAGAGCTGGGGGGGATTCATGAGGTAATCACGGTGGACGAGCTGGAGATAGAGGAGCTTCGCAGCAATCCGGTGAACCGTTGTTATTTATGTAAACGGCATATGTTTCAAATCCTGATAAACTTTGCCGACAGCAAAAAAATATCCATGATTGTGGAAGGGACGAATGAGGATGATATGCATGAATACCGTCCGGGGATCCAGGCTTTGAAGGAGCTGGGAATAGCAAGCCCGTTGGCAGAGCTGCATATTACGAAAAAGCAGGTGAAAGAAATGGCGGCTGTTTGCGGGATCTCTGTGGCTTCACGGCCCTCTACTCCTTGTATGGCAACTAGGATTCCCTATGGGCAGAATCTGGACTATGAGGTTCTGGCAAGGCTGGCGGAGGGAGAAGCGTATCTGAGAACCCGGATCCCCGGCAACGTGCGCCTGCGTTTGCACAAAGACGTCGTGCGCATGGAGGTGGATAAAACTAGGCTCTGGGAGGTCATGAAAAGGCGCCAGGAAATCCTGGAGAATTTGGAAAAGCTGGGATTTCCTTATGTGACGTTGGATTTAAAGGGCTTTCGGTCCGGCAGTATGGATATTTTAAAGGAGGGGCAATAGAAAATGGGATTTTCATTGAGCGTTGGCGTTTCGGTATTTACCGTATTTTTTCAGGGACTGCTCAGTTTCTTCTCTCCTTGTGTTTTGCCTTTGCTGCCTTTATATATTGGCTATTTGTCAGGGGGGACGGGGCAAAAAGGAGAAGACGGAAAGATCCACTACCGGCAGAGAACGGTGATTGTCCATACTTTGTGCTTCGTGGCAGGAGTCAGCTTTGCATTTTTTCTGTTAGGGTTTGGCATGACAGCAGCGGGAACCTTTTTTCATTCCGGACAGGAGATATTTTCCCGGGCCGGCGGAGTGCTGGTAATCCTGTTTGGCTTATATCAGATGGGGGTTTTCGGAGCTTTTGGAATATTGGGAAAAGAGCGTCGGCTGCCTTTCCGCATCGATCAGCTGGCGATGTCGCCATTGACAGCATTGCTGATGGGATTTACCTTCAGTTTTGCCTGGACGCCTTGTGTGGGGCCGGCGTTGACAAGCGTGCTGTTGATGGCCGCTTCTGCCGGAACAAAGACGGCAGGCTTTCTGCTCATTGGAGTATATACGCTTGGTTTTGTGCTGCCATTTCTGGCAGTAGGCTTTTTCACTACTTCCCTGTTAGAGCTGTTTAAAAAGTACCGAAATGTTGTACAGTATACGGTTAAGGCCGGAGGTGTGTTGATGATCCTGATGGGCCTTTTGATGTTCACTGGTAAAATGAATGATTTGAGCAGATATTTGTCAGGAATCACTCCGGCTCCGGCAGGACAAGAGCAGACAGTAACGTCAGAAACTGAGACGTCAAATAAGACAGAAAGCGAGAGTGTAAAACAAGCAGCGGTTGAGGATACCAAAAGAGAAACAGGAACATCACAGGAAGGTACAAAGGATGCCGAAGGGAAGACGGAGGATTCCGGACATGATTCCGAAACTACGCTCCCGCCGGCCGTGGACTTTGAGCTTCGGGATCAATATGGGAATACACATACGCTGGAAGATTACAAGGGAAAAACCGTCTTTTTAAATTTCTGGGCAACCTGGTGTCCGCCCTGCCGGGCCGAAATGCCGGATATTCAGAAATTATATGAAACCTACAGCCGGGAAGGGGACGAGGCATTGATCGTTTTGGGCGTGGCCGCCCCGGAATTGGGACAGGAAAAAGATGAGGAAGGAATCAAGGAATTTCTTGAAGAAAACGGATATACCTATCCCGTTTTGATGGATTCTACCGGTGAGTTGTTCCACCATTATGGAATTCAGGCGTTTCCTACCACTTTTATGATTGATCGGGATGGCAACGTGTTCGGATATATTAGTGGTCAACTGACGATGGAGATGATGGAAAGCATCATCTCCCAGACCATGGAAGGAAAACGTAAGTAACCGTTTGGGGTTTATTTCGTTTTCTCTTTGAGATATTCATTGGCATCCTTAAAAAAGCTGGCGATAATTAAAAGCATAATTATTCCTACAGGAAAAGCGGCAATGATCGACACGGACTGCAAATTTGCCATGGATTTTTCGGAAAAAATCAGGGCGATAGGCAGTAAGATCAGGAAAATAGCCCAAAACAGTTTGATGCGCCGATCCGGATCCTGATCATACCGAAGCTCCCGGTAGGAATAAGAGGCAGCAACCAGGGTGATGGAATCAAATGAGGTGGAGTAAAAAGTGATCATGCAAAGCACGAGCAAAATCAATACCAGGCCGGATAAAGGAAGCTGCTCTAAAATGGATACAATGGCGGTGTACAGTGCAGTATTAGAGCCTCCGGCAGAAAGATAGTTGTTCAAAGAATCCAGCCGTCCGTGCATTTGAAGTCCCAGCCCATAGTTTCCTAAAATGATAAAGGAAGTAAAGGTACCAGCCAGTCCCCAGAAGTAACCGCCCAGAATTGTCTGGCGGATGGTTCGCCCCCGGCTGATGGCTCCGATGAAAAACGGCGCTGCCACACACCATACCATCCAGTAAGCCCAATAGAAAATAGTCATTGCCTGAGGAAACGAGGAGGTGCGCAAAGAGTCCGTCCAGGTGGACAGCCCGATGAAATTCTGAGCGAGAAGCCCCAGGGAGGTGATACCGGTCTCCACAATAAAACGGCCTTCTCCGCCAAAGAAAAATACATAAGCCAGCAGCAGGAAAAACAGATAACTGCAGCAGGCGGCAGAGCGTTGGATCCCCTTCATACCAAAATATACCGAGCAGGTGTAGATACAGCATACAACAACTAAAATAGTAATGGTCAGGGTAGTGGTGGCAGCAATCCCTGTCACCCGGCTGATCACCATGGCCAGAAGAGGCGTGGCCAGGGAGAACGTGGTGGCAGTACCGGCCAGCAGCGCGAATACGGCAACCAGATCGATCAGCCGCCCGGCCCAGCCATCTACCCGATTGCCAAGCAGGGCCCGGCAAGCTTCGGAATATTTTTGCTTTTGACGCTTACGGACATGAAGCATGAAGCCGAAAGCCACAGCCAGCACCAGATAAAAACCCCAGGGAATCGGCCCCCAATGAAAAAGAGGGTAAGCGGCTGCCCAGTCGTGGATGGCGCCCATCTCAGCCACATGGGGATCGGAAGCATAAATCAGCCACTCGCAGCAGGAATAAAACAGGATGTCGGCGGCAAGGCCGGCAGTAAACATCATGGAGCCCCAGCGAAACGGAGAGTACTGGGGCTTTTCTTCTTCTCCCAGGCGGATATTGCCATATCGGGAGAAGGCAAGATACAGAGAACAAAGAAATACGCCGAGCCCGATAACCAGATAGTAGCTGCCAAGCTCATCTCCGAGGAAGGCCCGGATAGCTTCCAGGATTTGAGAAGATCCCTCTGGTGACAGGATAAAGGACAGGCAGACAGCAGCAATGCAAATAAAAGGAATTAAGGTAGTGAAAAGATCCAATTGTGTGAGCAGGGAACTCTTGGATAACGGTTGGTTCTTCATAATAAAATCCTCCAATCACAGGAAAATAAATAATTTGGTAGAAACAATGTTCAAAAAAATATCAAAAAATAAATTATTGAACAAATGATAGCACGAATGGATAAAAATTGCAAGAGGAAAATAAAAAACATGGGGAAAACTAATTGTGACGATTTTCTGACGATTCTATGAAAGTGCTATCCAAAAATTCCGGTCTTTGGTAAAATAGCGGTTGTATTAATTATGGAGAGAGAGGCAGATTGCTATGAGACAGAGAAGACAAAAGCGCTGGTTTGGCGGGATGGTGATGACCGGGCTTTTTGCAGCGGCCGTGATGAGCGGACCAGGGAAAGATTTGGCAGTAGGAGAAGGGCTTTCGGTAAAAAAGAGCGGCTTTGGAATGACAGAGTTTTTGGCGGCAGAGGTAGCGCGCCTTCAGTCGCCGGATCAGTCAGGAACCGGGACAGTCAGCCCGGCACAAGGGCAGGCACCCCAGGATTCCTCTTCCCAGAGTCAGAGGAGCAGTACTGTGGTGGCAGGCCAGGGCAGCTCTCAGAGCGTTCCGGGTCCTTCCATGTATGGGAATATCGTGACAGAAGGAGAGAAGGAGGTGCAGCCTCAGGATTCGATTCTAGGAGGAGCTACTCTGACATTGCTGCACTCCCAGAGCGGCAGCCAGATGCTTTCGGCGATTTTGCAGACGAGCCAAGGTAGCCTGATTGTAGTCGATGGCGGACTAGGAGCCGACGGAGATTATCTGCGAAGCCAGATTCAGGCGAAGGGCAGCCACGTGGCCGCATGGCTGATCACTCATCCGCATGGAGATCATGCGGGGGCGCTTTACCGGATATTGCAGGATGAAGCGGCGGGCGTACAGTCGGGGATCCAGATTGATGGTATTTATTATTCATTTGCAGCCCCAGAGTGGTATACGATGAATGATGCCACGGAACAGACCATGGCTCATGCGATTATCGGTAGTTTATCCGGTCTGCCGGAGACGATGTTGCATACTGTGAGCCGGGGACAGACGATTCAGGTAGATGATGTGACAATCCAGGTGATGAATGACCGTTATGAAACCAGCAGTGACAAGGGGAACAATGCAGGGATTGTTTACAAACTTTGGGTGAACGGGAAATCGATTTTATTCCTTGGTGATATGGCAGAAGAAGGGGGACGCCGTCTGTTGGCAGAATCCGGCCCGGAGGCTTTGAGGGCGGATATCGTCCAAATGGCGCATCATGGGCAGAATGGGGTGGACGAGGAGTTTTACAAAGCAGTGGCTCCCAGCATTTGTTTGTGGCCCACACCTCAATGGCTGTGGAGCAGTGTAGGGAGCCGATATCGGACGGCAGAGACAAAGGGTTGGATGACGCATCTGAACGTACAGAAGCATTACTGTACCAAAGATGGGGATCAAATCATTTATTAGTATTTTGTAGCATAAGTCCCTGAGGAAAATGACGGACGATAAAATATTCTTTGGCTATAAGGAATGCGACTGTCTGAACAAAAACAATCAGCTTGAGTGAGTTTACTTCATATATAAGTTAATACCCCTATTTCGTTTGTTAAAATGAAGATAAACGGAGGGGATTTACGGCTATGAAAAGTAATATCAGACAGTTGCGAAAACAACGGAATATTTCGCAGAAAATGTTGGGTGAAGAGATTGGCCTTTCCCAACAGGTAATCAGCCGGATGGAGCGGGACAGAAGCAAGATCCAGGTAGATGTACTGATTAATCTGGCAGATTATTTTCATGTGTCAACGGATTGTATACTTGGTTACTGTGCGGATGGGGAGGAAGAAAATCCGATGGAAACGGCACTAAAAATGCAGGCTGCGGCCAGTGAAGTGATTGTGGCGGTTATGGATAATCTGGAAAGAATGGATTATGCAAAAAGGCAACGGCTCTGGCAGGTGCTGGCAGAATTAAAACAATACTTGTGAACGGATATACTTTTTTGTTTCATCAGCTTTACCGCCTGCGGCAGTAGAGGGCGCCGCCAAATAAATCATCCGCCATTTCCTTATCAGGCAGAATGTTCGTAAGCAGCCGGACACTGGATGAGGGAAAATGGCGGATGGTTTATTTAGGCCCTTACTCATCTGTGACAATCAATCCGCTGTGATAGGAATAGCTGCCCAGTTCATTCAAAAGCCGGGTCAGATCCGATTCCGGTGATATATGGGCATGGTCAATCGCAGTATTGAGTATGGCATAGACATTGCAGCATTTTAACAGAGATTGGCGGAAAAGCTCCGGAAAAGAAGCGTTGGAGGCAAGGCGGCGATCCCAGGGATTGCACCAGATCTCATGGTCAAGATTTAAGCAGGACCGTGGATTTGACACATGGTCTGTGACCAGCTTTGTGGATGCCACTGGATTTTTGAGGAAAATATTTTCCACAAAGGCGATGCCGTTCCGTTTGCGGCCGGAGGGATCCGCGAGAGTCCGGCAGCCGAAACGCATAGCAAGAATAGAGCGGTGAACCATTCGCGGAGACACCTGAAAATTGTTTTGGTAGGTGATGGGATAGTAAGCAT
Organism: uncultured Lachnospiraceae bacterium; assembly: GCA_910588125.1. GTDB lineage: Bacteria > Bacillota > Clostridia > Lachnospirales > Lachnospiraceae > Brotaphodocola. The sequence goes on along the minus strand of CAJUPI010000057.1, from coordinate 12,071 downwards.
CATTAATACATTTGGACAGGAAGCGGGAAATGAACTGCACTTCCATACCGTTTAGACAGATGGTGGCCGCCTGGTTAAACTGGGACGGCTTTTTCTTTTTGTATTTTAACAAAAGGAGGGCGTCGATATCATTCTCCAGGGCGGCATGACGGCCGTGCGCCTGTGTGGTGGGAGCTTTGGCATCATAACCAATCCTTCCGTAAACATAAGGATGGCAGATGGAATCTCCAATATAATGACAGAGATAGCCGCAGAAATAAGACAGGGCTTCCGCCCGTTGCTGGCGGGAAGAGATTTCCTGCAGATTGTGCAGGTAACAGGTAAAGAAGTCCTTAATGTGGTGTTCATGCATATAGGAGCCGACGTTCCGGTAATCCCGATGCCGGAGAATCGGGATATTATAAAAGAAAATATCGGGTCCCTGGAGGCCGAGCTGATAAAGCCAGCGATATTTGGCGATGATATATTTTAGCTGGTTGTTGGGCAGATCATTGAAAGCCTTCATGCCCAGAATGTAGTGAGTGGTAAAGCCTGGCATGGCAGCGCCTCTTTTCTTTTTGAATTTTGAATATGGTGTAATTATCATAACACACATAAGCAAAAATTGCGAGCAGGGATTTTTGGGAGTAAGCATAGAAAGGAAGAGCAGGTACATAGGATAGGATTGAGAGAAAACAAGGCAGGATCAGAATGGGAAAAATGGCAGAGACCTTGCATTTTTTGGTGTGGGGGCCATGGACTTTGGCATTGCTTTTGGGAACTGGGTTTTGGTTTACCGTGATATCCGGGTTTTTTCAGGTTCGGGGGATTGGCTATTGGTGGAAAAAAACGGTTGGAAGTTTGTGGGAGAGTGGACAGAAACAAGAAAAAAAGGGACAGATCTCCCGTTTTCAATCAGCATGTACGGCGTTGGCAGCTACAATCGGAACTGGTAATATCGTGGGGGTGGCAACAGCTTTGACGGCAGGAGGTCCTGGAGCATTGTTTTGGATGTGGGTGTCGGCGGGTATCGGTATGATGACTGCTTATGCGGAAACCTATTTGGGCCAACGGTATCGCTACCGCCAGAATAACGGCGAATGGATGTGTGGGCCGATGGTGTATATGGAGCGGGGAATGGGCTGTCCGGCATTGGGGAGGATGTATGCCTTATTTGCGGTTCTGGCTTCTCTGGGAATGGGGAGTATGGTCCAGTCAAATTCGATGAGCGGAACCCTGAAATTTGGAATCGGGCTTCCGGCGATGGCCAGCGGGATTTTGATTACGCTGTTAACCGGGCTGGTGATTTTGGGAGGGATCCGGCGCATTTCCCGGGTTTCAGAGCGTCTGATGCCGGTTTCCGCAGGGATTTATGTGTTCTTTTCCCTGATAGTGATCCTTTCCGGGTGGGAATTATTGCCACGGATATTTACCGATATTTTTCGGGATGCTTTTTGCCTGGAATCAGTTGGGGGAGGTATTTCGGGATTTTTGCTGAGCCGGGGTGTGCGGTATGGGATGTCCCGCGGAGTATTTTCCAATGAGGCCGGACTGGGTAGCCTGGCAGTGCTTCACGGGGCAGCCGAGAATACTACGCCGGAGCAGCAGGGAATGTGGGCAATGTTTGAAGTTTTTTTTGATACGATTGTCATCTGTACTTTGACGGCATTGGTAATATTATGTGTACAGTATGGGGGATATGGCAGCGATATGGCTGGCAGTAGCGGTGCGGCCCTGACGGCCGGATGTTTTTCTGCCCGGCTGGGGGAGATGGGGGAGATACTGGTATCGGGTGCGATGGTAGTGTTTGCTTTTGGGACAATTATTGCCTGGTATTATCTGGGGAAGCAGACATTCTGTTATCTTGCGAGGTGGCTGGGGCAGGGCCGGGTGAGCAGGAAAATAGCGGAACGGGGATATCTGACGCTATATCTTTTGGCAGTGTTTTGCGGATGCATCTGCCGGTTAGAAACGGTCTGGCTGCTTTCAGACCTCTGGAATGGGCTGATGGCATATCCGAATCTGCTGGCATTGATTTGGCTGTCACATCAGATTACGTTTCCGATCGCACGGTAAACGCAAGCTTTTGTTATCGTTCAGACAGCCAGGTGATTCAGAAGGGTACGCTTTGGAAGAAGGAGTGGGCCTGGCCAGGCAGACGGAGATTTTTCCCGTTTCGGGGTTAAGAAGCCCTAAAATTTTTGAATTTTGCTAAGACCGAAACAAAAACGCCCAAACTCGCTTCGCTCAGACAGTGTGCGTTTTTGCTTCAACGCAAAACTCAAAAACTTAAGGGTTTCTAAATCCCTGCAAAAGTCAAAATCCCCGGCTGCCTGGCCAGGCCCACTCCTTCTTCCAAGGCTGAACATTACTGGGGAACGATAACAAAAGCTTGTGTTTACCGCGTTTCCGATCGGGTTTGGGCTTGACAAGAGCCGGGAAAGTGAATATACTGAAAGTAATAAGAGGGAGTAGCTTGCATCTGTCAGTACATCGTTGTATTAATCTTGAGGTAATCAGTGTCTGCTGATTATTCGAGAATTAATGCAACGATGTACGGGGGTGTTGTGCGATATCGTCATCACGATTGCCACCAGAGGCGTTGAGTCTGTGGTTGAGTAGGTGCAGTCCGGTACGCATATAATAAGCAAGACTTTTGTTGTGTCCTTGTGATACGGCAAAAGCCTTGCTTTTTTTGTTTCACAGGAAAGTGCGACCTATGAAATAAAAACGCTCCGCGGGGATATACGGCTGTTGATACAGGGAAAAAACTCGCAAAAAAACAGAAAGAGAGGATGTATTATGGTATACATTATGCTGGTTTTAGGATTTGTATTGTTGATTAAAGGAGCAGATTTTTTTGTAGAAGCCAGTTCGTCCGTGGCGAGGATGCTGCGGGTGCCAAGCATTATTATCGGCCTGACAATCGTGGCCTTCGGCACAAGTGCACCGGAGCTGGCAGTCAGCACGACGGCATCTCTGGCAGGCAATAATGAAATTGCGGTAGGGAACGTGATCGGTTCTAATATTTTTAATCTTTTGGTAGTTTTGGGAGCTTGCGGAGCGATTCATGCGATGAAGGTCCGTCTGCGATGGGATTTTATTGCATCAATTGTGGCGGGTATGATTTTATTGCTGATGATTTTTGGCGATTTGTATCTGAGCCGTCTGGAGGCATTTATTTTACTGGGCCTGTTTGCTGGTTTTTTGATTCTTACGGTGCGGGATGCCTTGATTAACCGGGTGGAGGCAGAGGAAAATCAGACCGCATTATCCCCGCTTTGGTGTGTCATTTATATTGTTGGCGGTCTGACAGCTATTGTATGGGGAGGCGATTTGGTGGTGGATTCGGCCAGTGAGATAGCCTTGAATTTTGGACTGAGCCAGACGCTGGTGGGATTGACTGTGGTGGCTCTGGGGACGTCCCTGCCGGAGCTGGTAACATCGGTGGTAGCTTCCCGAAAAGGGGAAAACGGCCTGGCTCTGGGAAATGTAATTGGTTCTAATATCTTTAACATTGTTATGGTTCTGGCTATGTCAGCAGCAGTTAAGCCAATTGCAGTCAATCGCTTTGCGGTAATTGACGCGGCATGCCTGGTGGTGTTCAGCCTGATCACCCTGCTTTTGTGCAAGAGCAGGGAACGGCTCAGCCGGCCGGAGGGACTGACTATGCTGAGCCTGTATGCCGGATACCTGGTGTATATCTGCCTTCGGTGAAATGGATCTGACAATGCTTTCGGACATGAAAAATCCCTCCGTCCTGGAGGGATTTTTCTTACTACAGTTTTTATAAGAGGTTAAAAAGGGAGGAGAGCTGATATCTGATATCAGCTCGAGTATTATGAAAAAAATCTTATAAGCATATCACATATACGGCATTGATGGTTGCTTACAAGAGATAGTATAAAAAAGAATCGTGAAGAAATCATGGTGTTTGTGTAAAAGGTTTTTGAATGATTTGTGAACAGAAAATGAACGGAGAAAACTGGATTGTGATTGAATTTTGCCGAATACTATGATATATTAATGTGAAAAAGTGAAAGAAGGATATTTTTATGGTAGATAAATGGAATATCACGATTCCGGAGCTGACAGGGGAGGAGGAAAGACTGGCTTATATTTATCTTCCGGAGGCTTATTTTACAGAGACAAAAAAACGCTTTCCGGTGCTTTATATGTTTGACGGGCATAATGTGTTTTTTGATGAGGACGCCACTTACGGTAAGTGCTGGGGGATGAAAGAATATATGGATGAGACTAAGACTCCTTTGATCATTGCAGCGGTAGAGTGCAATCACAGCCCGGATCATGGCCGCCTGAAGGAATACTCCCCCTTTGATTTTCGGGAGAGAGGCTTTGGGGAGATCCGCGGGCGGGGCAGGACGACGATGGAGTGGATGATCCATACCTTTAAGGCGGAGATTGATCAGGAATTTCGGACATTGCCGGATCGGGATCATACTTTTATTGCCGGAAGTTCTATGGGGGGACTGATGAGCCTGTATGCGCTGCTGGAATTCAACCATGTATTTTCGCGGGCGGCGGCGCTTTCTCCGTCAGTCTGGCTGGCGCGCCGCAAGATCGAGCAGATGATTAAAGACGTCAGGCTGGATCCCAATACGGTGATTTATATGGATTACGGCTCGGAGGAATTCGGGAACCATACCAACATGAGACATCAGTATGCCAAGGTTACTTCGATGCTGATAGACCGGCAGATCCTGGTGGAAAGCAGGATTGTTCCGGGCGGGCAGCATTGCGAGGCGAGCTGGGAGCGGCAGATCCCATTTTTTATGAATACATTGCTGTATAACAGCCAGGGGGAGACAGAGGATAACGAAGAAGGCCAGGACAGAAATGAGGACTGGCATTGGGAACAGGAATAGAGGATGGGATGCAGGTGAATTGTGTCCGGAAAGGGAGAAAAGATGGAAGTACAATATTTTAGACAGTACAGCGAGTCTCTGGGACGGGACATGGAGTGTAAAGTATATGGACATGCCGGACGCCCGGCATTGTTTATTCCGTGTCAGGACGGACGTTTTTTTGATTTTGAAAATTATAAGATGGCGGATGTGTGGTCGCCTTGGATTGAGTCGGGACAGGTGATGGTGTTTGCGATCGATACCATGGATATGGAAACCTGGTCAAACCGGTACGGAGATCCGGGATGGAGAAGCTGGCGTCATGAGCAGTGGATCCATTATATTGTAGATGAGCTGGCGCCGTTTATGCGCTGGATGGCCAATGAGCGCAATGGCTGGGACGGGGAGCCGGGAGTGCTGGCGTTTGGCAGCAGCTTAGGGGCAACCCATGCGGCAAATCTGTATTTCCGCTTCCCGGGCATATTCGACCGGCTGCTGGCGCTGAGTGGCATTTATACGGCCGATTATGGTTTTCATGGGTATATGGATGAACGCGTATATTTGAATTCACCTGTGCATTATCTGCCGAATATGCCGCGGAACCATGAGTATATTGAGCTGTATAACCGCAATAAGGCTGTGATTTGCGTAGGCCAGGGGCCCTGGGAAATTCCGGATTCCACAAGAGAGCTGCAAAGGGTTTTAAATGATCGGGGTATCCATGCCTGGGTGGATTTTTGGGGATATGACTGTGCCCATGACTGGCCCTGGTGGTATAAACAGGTGGTATATTTCCTGCCTTATCTGCTGGAGTAGATGAAAAGACAAAACAGGCAGGAATTCAGATAAATAAGATACAGCGGCAATTGAAAAAACAAATGCGGTAGTATCTGGAAGAGAGACTACAGAAAAAAGGATGGAAAAGTATATGAAAAACGTTATTTTTATCTCGCCCAATTTCCCTACAAACTACTGGCAATTCTGCCGGGAGCTGAAAAATAATGGTATGAATGTACTGGGGATCGGCGATCAGTCCTATGATGAGCTGACGCAGGAATTAAAGGACAGTTTGAATGAGTATTATAAAGTCAGCAGCCTGGAGAATGAAGATGAAGTATACCGTGCTGTGGCGTTTTTGACTTTTAAGCATGGCCGCATTGACTGGCTGGAATCCAATAATGAGTATTGGCTGGAGCGGGATGCAAAGTTGCGCACGGATTTTAATATCCGCAGCGGGTTTCAGGTGGAGGATATGCCACGGGTAAAGTATAAATCCCGGATGAAGGAATATTATGTGAAAGCGGGGATTCCGGTCGCACGCTATCATATGGTAGAGAATCTGGAAGGCTGCAAGACGTTTATTGATGAGGTGGGCTATCCGGTGGTGGCAAAGCCGGATAACGGCGTGGGAGCTTCCGATACCTGGAAAATCGAAAATGAAAAGCAACTGGAGAATTTCCTGGAAAAGAGAATGGCCGGTGTGTCATATATCATGGAGGAGTTCATTTATGCAGAGGTTAACTCCTATGATGCGATCATTGACGCGGACGGCGAGCCGATGTTTGAGACCGGGAATGTGACGCCGATGTCGATTATGGATATTGTCAATAATGATGATAATTCTATTTATTATATTTTGAAAACGCTGCCGGAGGATACCCGGAAGGCCGGAAGAGCGGCTGTGAAGAGCTTTGGCGTGAAAAGCCGTTTCGTCCATTTTGAGTTTTTCCGTCTGACAAAGAATCAGAAGGGAATGGGCAAAAAGGGGGATATCGTGGCGCTGGAGGTCAATATGCGTCCTTGCGGAGGCTTTACTCCGGATATGATTAATTTTGCCCACAGCACTAATGTTTATAAAATCTGGGCCGATATGATTGCATTTAACAAGTCTACTGTGCCAGTGGGGAAACATGCGTACTGTGCTTTTGCCGGCCGTCGGGACGGCAAGGATTTTGTAATGAGTGACTGGGATGTGATGGAGCGTTATGGCGGATGCATGAAGATGGCGGAGCGGCTTCCCGATGTGCTGTCCGGAGCAATGGGCAATCAGATGTTTGTGGCAGTGTTTGATACGAAGAAAGAGCTGGAAGGATTTTATAAAAATATTTTGGAGTGCAGAAAGTGAGGAGAATGCAATGAAGAATCCGGAAATAACTATCACGATGGAAGACGGTGGGGTAATACGGGCAGAGCTGTACCCGGATATCGCTCCGAATACGGTAAAAAATTTTGTCAGCCTGGTAAACAAAGGCTATTATGACGGTCTGATTTTTCATCGGGTGATTGAGGGATTTATGATTCAAGGCGGGTGTCCGGAAGGTAGTGGTATGGGAGGCCCCGGGTATTCGATCAAAGGAGAATTTTTGCAGAACGGTTTTGTCAATGAGTTGAAGCATGCCAGAGGAGTGCTCTCCATGGCGCGTTCGATGATGCCGGATTCTGCCGGTTCCCAGTTTTTTATCATGCATGCAGATTCCCCGCATCTTGACGGCAGCTATGCGGCCTTTGGCAAAGTGATCGATGGCATGGATGTGGTGGATCGGATTGCCGGGGTGCAGGTAGACTATAACGACCGGCCGTTAAAGGTGCAAAAGATGAGTAGCGTGACAGTGGATACCTTCGGCGAAGAGTATGGGGAGCCGGCGAAAGTATGAGGCGGACGAGTTAGATATGGTTTGGGAGCGTGACGTGGTGGTAGAGAATAAAGTCTGCCGTGTTGTGATCTCGGATGAGGCAAAGGCCCTTCTCGCAGCGAAAGCGGCGGGGAGGGTCGTTGTCGGTTGTCTGGGGAGAGACGGCAAGGGGCAGCTTCCGATGGCGCGCTATCTGGTGGAAACAGCAGACTTGGCGGATGACCGTTATCTGGAACGAGTAGTGCGTCGGGAGAAGGGATTGCCCTGGAGGATCGGGGAAAGCAGCCGTCTCCGGCTGCGAGAGTTTGCGGCGGAGGACACAGCACAGATTCCCGTGGAGCCGGAAGATGAAAAAGGGGATCAGGTGTTTTATGATCCGGAAAAGCTATCGGCCTATATCCGGAGCCAATATGGATTTTTTGAATATGGCTTGTGGGCGGTCGAGCGAAAAGAGGATGGGAAAATTTTGGGAAAGGCGGGGATAACCGATTGCAATGCAGCAGGATGCTTTGAGCTTGCCTATCATATATTTCTGCCATACCGACGGCAAGGTTATGGAGAGGAAGCATGCCGGATCGTGTTGGATTACGTAGAGAGAGAGTATGCGCCAGCGGGGGTTTACGCAGTGACGGAGGCATCTAATGATGCCTCCGCAAAGCTTTTGAGAAAATTGGGATTTGTGTTTAAGGGGCGAGAATGTAACGGAGAAAGGCATCGGTATTGTCTCGGCGGGCCGTGTTGCTGATAATGCCGAGCAGTGGGGGATCCTGTCCTAAATGAGCATTGGCGGCAAAAGCCGTGCCGCTGATATCGACGGCATAGGCGCGTTTGACGCCGTCTTCACCGGCAGCGTAGTAAAGACGATTTTGCATGAATGCCAATAATTCCGGCGAAAGGCTGTTTTCCAGATCCAGATATCCGTTCAGGGAAGCGAAGTGCCGGATGGTTTCCTCATCGCCGATTATAATATCCAGCTCATTTGAAAAGACCAGAGCGGAAATCTTGGCCATAGTAGCATAGCTTAACTCCGAGGCATTATCCCCATACGTGATATAGACGGATTCGGCATTGACAAGCTCTTTCTTGCCCAGGCTTTGGTAAACGGCAAAGTCTTCCTGCAAGACGGCATAATTAATCTCTTCTTCTGAACGGTTGTTGACGACAATGGTATACAAAGCGGTGTCAAAAGTGCTGTGATAGATTGAGGTGATGACAACCTGAAGGATCAGGATAGCAAGAATAATCAGAGCCATATGAACTTTATAATAAGCCCAGATATACCAGGCTCGATCTTTCCAGCTCATGGCCTTCAGCTTTTCCCATTCACTGCGTTTGGGTTCTGATTCCGGTTGGGGAACAGGGCTCTCAGGCTCGCTGGGCTGACGCATGGATTCTTCTGTTATTTTCATGAATAAAAATCCTTTCTTTGATGTGAATTACATAAGTTGCCGGTTATGCTTCCCAGCGGCCGGAGGCGCCGCAAGGCAGAATCAGCCCGGATTCCTGTACCGGGAGGCCAATCTCTTCTGCCTGGATTTGTCCGCCAAAACGGGGACATATCTCGGTAGAAAGCAGATAAGTGAGAACGGCCGGCGCCAGACCGGTCGTATAAGAATTGACGAGGAAAAACAAAGGGTTTTCTGACAACAGCTGTACACACAGGTGAATCAGAGAATGGATCGAGTCCTCGATTTTCCAAATCTCGCCTTTGGGACCGCGTCCATAAGAGGGTGGATCCATAATGATGGCATCGTAGTGATTTCCCCGGCGGATCTCCCGTTCCGCAAATTTCACACAGTCATCGACAAGCCAGCGGATCGGTGCTTTGCTCAAGCCGGAGGAGACGGAATTTTCCTTGGCCCAACCCACCATGCCCTTGGAGGCATCCACATGGGTAACGGCGGCGCCGGCCTGGGCAGCCGCCAAAGTGGCGCCGCCTGTGTAGGCAAACAAATTGAGCACCCGGACTGGATGTCCGGCGTTGCGGATCTTGTCCCGGCACCAGTCCCAGTTGACAGCCTGTTCGGGAAACAGTCCGGTGTGCTTGAAGCTGAAGGGCTTCAGATTAAATGTAAGCTCCCGGTAGCGGACAGCCCATTGCTGAGGAAGCTTTAAAAACTCCCATTCCCCGCCGCCTCTGGCACTTCGGTGATAGCGGGCATTGGGGCATTGCCAGCCTTTATGATTTCTGGGAGTGTCCCAGATAACCTGGGGATCCGGACGGATAAGAAGATAGTCTCCCCAGCGCTCCAGCTTTTCTCCCTTGGAACAATCTATGACCTGATAATCGATCCAGTTATCTGCAATCCACATACTTGGAAACCAGCCTTTCCTTTTATTTCCGCGAGCAATAAGCCAAGTGCCGTGCTTGCACGAGCATTTGACTGGAATCTCCGTTCGCTTAGGATATTCCCGTTCATTCTATTATAAGGGCAGCCGGGGAGAAACGTCAAGATATTACGGAGGAGGAAAACTCAAGTGGAAACTTAAGCTGGAAATTTTGATGTGAAACTTAAAGAAACATCGTAAGAGAATCGTAAGGAGAGTTTGGAAAATTTAGTTGAATAATTGCCGGTAAATTGTTAAAATGGAAATCAGTCTGAATATACAGGGAATGTAATTTATGAGATAAAAGGAGAGGCATGATGAGAAGACGTGGTATGGCAATACTTGCCCTGTCAGCGGTAATGGCATTGGGAATTGCCGGTGCGCCGGCGATGGCAGAGGGCTGGGCCCAGGAGGGCGGAAACTGGGTATATTATAATGCATCCGGCAGCCGTTTATATAATGGATGGAGAAAAGGCGGGGACGGGCTCTGGAGATATGTAAACAGCAATGGCATCATGGCGGTAAATTCCTGGGTGGATAATGATGACTATTTTGTGGGGCCTGATGGCATTATGTATGCGGGGCGCTGGCTGGAGGTGCAGCGCGAAGACTATTCGGAGAGAGAAAGCGACTGGTACTATTTTAACCAGAGCGGAAAGTGCGTAAAAGAAAAATGGGAGAAGATCAACAATAACTGGTATCATTTCGGAGATACCGGAGCCATGGACACCGGCTGGATTCTGGATAATATGTATTATTGTGATGACAATGGAGTGATGGTAACCGGCTGGCAGCGCCTCTTTTCTCCGGATGATCAAGAAGAAGACTATTATGATTACGGCCCATACGTTGAGGATGAGAATGACGGTAAGCACTGGTACTATTTTACAAGCAGCGGCAAGAAGGTGGTCCCTAAAAGCGATGGCGACGAGGTAAAGCTGAAAAAGATCAATGGCGCCTATTACAGCCTGGCAGAAGACGGCGCCATGCAGACCGGGTGGAGCTGTACCACCGGAGATGAATCCGACAACATCGAGGATTACCGCTATGTGGACTCCAATGGGCAGGTGCGTGTGGGCTGGTATTCCGTGGAGCCGCCGGAGAACCTGCAGAATAATTATGAACACGATGTAGAATGGTTCTATTTCTCGAATAAGGGCGTCCCCAAGGTAGGGCCGGAAAAAGGCAGCGCCACCACAAAGGATCTGGTAAAGATCAACGGCAATACCTATCTGTTTAATGAATACGGCGTGCCGGCATATGGCTTGCAGAAGATTTATCTGGATAAAGATGAAACAGATTATACGGCATATTATTTCGGAACCCGGGAGCAAAGCTCCATGTTAAAAGGCAAGCTCAATGTAGACGAAGGGAGCAATACCTGCCAGTATTATTTCACATCCACGGGAAAAGGATATACGGGAGTATATGAAAATCATCTCTATTACATGGGAAAGCTTCAGCAGGCGGATTCCGGCAGCCGTTATGAGGTGTTTACCATCTGGAGCGGTAATAATAATGTAAAGAACTATGTGGTCAACTCTTCTGGCAAGATTGCAAAAAATACGACGGTAAAGGATCGGGACGGAGTAAAATATAAAACCAACAGCGGCGGCGTGCTCTTGAAGGAGGACGAGGAGGATGTGGAAGGAAAAACCTACCGTACTCCGGAGGAGCCGGACTGGGACTTTAATAATTAGTATGAGATTTGTGGAGCCGAAAGGGATGCTCCGGAAAGAATTTTCACCGGTTTGCGGTTTTGGCGGGAAGAGGCTAATGTTATTCCGTTGATTTTCTCGGAAGGTACGCCATGGAAAAAGGGGCGGGAAGAGGCCAATGTTATTCCGTTGATTTTCTCGGAAGGTACGCCATGGAAAAAGAAGTGGGAAGAGGCGGGAAATGCTCTGCTGATTTTTCCAGTTTCGGGATCAAGAATTCCTAAAATTTCTGATTTTTGCGAAAAGCGAAACGAAAATCCCCAAACTCGCTTCGCTCAGACAGAGTGGATTTTCGTTTCCAGGCAAAACTCAGGGATTTAAGGAATTCTAAATCCCTGCAAAGTCAAAATTAGCAGAGCATTTCCCGCCGCTTCCCACTCCTTTTTCCATGGCTGAGTATTCTCAGAGCTAAATTTAATGACATTGAACCATATCATTTATGTGGCTGTTCCGTAGCGGTGAGGATGGGCTTCCGGCAATCCTCCTGTATAGCTCCTTGAACATTTTGGCAATTACTGCAACAGGCAAGGCATTGAAGCCATTACCGT
>CAJUPI010000056.1 GCA_910588125.1 uncultured Lachnospiraceae bacterium | reverse complement strand
TTCCTATTTCTGGATTCCACGCTCTGCCATTTTCCGAAACTAACTTTACGCTATTATAAATCCGGTGTGTTCGCAAACAACCGGACGGGCTTTTGTTTCACCGGACAGCAAATAAAAAATGCCGCCGGACAGCGTTCCCTTTCGGGACTTTTGCCATCCTGCGGCATTTCACAATTTTTAAGCAGCCGCACCGTAGATCAGGTTCGGCAAAAACAATACCATCTTCGGGAAGAAAACGCAGAGCGCTACTGTAATCAGAATCGCAACAAACAGCGGAATGGAATACCGCGTCGTCTCCTCCACCGAACAGCCCATGATATTCGAGCATGTATAAAGCGCCACTCCCACCGGCGGTGTCGAGCATCCCATGGTGACGATCGTCATCATGATAATTCCGAAATGTACCGGATCGATCCCGTACTGTGTGATAATCGGAATCAAAATCGGAGTGACGATCAGCGTGATTACCGTAGTCTCCATAAACATGCCAAAGACCGTCAGCATAATCAAGATCAATAACAGCAAAATATATTTATTGCTCGTCAAGCTGACCAACATCGTGGTGAGCGTTTTGGGCAGCTGGTCGAATACAACGCCATAGCTGAAGATCCCCGAAAATGCCAGAATCATGGTAATCACGGAAAGATCCTTGACACTGTCAATCACGCACTTTTTAAACTTCTCCAGCGTCAGTTCCTTATAGATAAAAGCGCCGACCACCAGCGCATAGAACACGGCAAACGCCCCGGACTCTGACGGCGTCATCACGCCAAAACGAATCAGCACAATCAGCAGAATCGGAAACAGCAACGCCCAGATACTCTCGATACATGCCTTTAAGATCACTCCCGGCGGTGAGGGCTTATCATGATCCGGTTTATATCCATGATGGCGCGCCGACCATGCCGTCGCAATCATCATCAAAATACACATGATAATACCCGGAAGAAAACCGGCTACAAACAGGCGCCCGATAGACACCTCCCCTACCGTACCATAGAGGATCAAGCCCATAGACGGCGGAATTGTCGCCACAATCAGTCCGGAAAGACAGTTTACCGCCGCCGCCCATCCCGGCGCATAGCCACGCTTTGTCATCTCCGGTCCCAGAATCCGGCATTCCATCGCCGCATCCGCCACTGCGGATCCGGACACCCCGCCCATCAGAGTGGACAGCACAACGGATACCTGGCCAATCGAGCCATACATATGGCCAGTCATAACATTGGCCAGCTTCACCAGACGTGAAGTAATTCCTGTATTATTCATCAGATTTCCGGCAAAGATGAACAGTGGAATCGCCAGCATGGTAAAGGACTGTGTTGTGGACAGAGATTTCTGAACCAGGATCGTCCAGGGAATTTCCGGACGCATCAAAAAGAAGGCAAAGCCCGAAACCGCAATTGCAAATGCCACCGGCATCCCCAAAAACAGGAGCACCAGAAAGAAACCTATTGCACTTAACATTACTCAGCCCCCCATTCCTTTACAGGTTTTTTGAAATCTCCTGCAGTTTTACCAATCGCGCTGAAAAACATCAGCAGCGAGCCAACCGGAACTGCCAGCGTACACCAGGCATAGCTCATCTTGAGCGTATTAAAGGTTCTGTTCCAGCTCTGTGATACCAGAAGAAATCCGTATACGATCAAAATCAGCAAAAACAGCAGCATCAATACGTCAAAGATCATCATCAGAATCTTTTGTACCGGCTTCGGGAGCTTATTCACCAACATATCAATACGAATCAAGCCCCCTCCTTTGATGATGATGTCGGAGCCGATAAATGTCAACCATGCAAATGCCAGCAGGGACACATCCTGTGCCCAGTTTACCGGCATTCCGACTGTTCTGGCCACGGCGGACCAGAACACCAGAACAGCGATCATGCATAACATAATACCGGCAAGAATCTCTTCAATCTTTAAAATCAAGTCCGATATTTTCTTCATCTGAAAGCTTCCTTTCCATATTAAAGACAAAATCAGAGACAATTAGTTAGTCTTGCCGATCTCCTTGTACAGCTGCGCTCTCAGCTCGGCATATCCCAGCTTTTCATAAACCGGATCCACCAATGCCTTAAACGGAGCAACATCCGGCTCCACGATGGTCATACCGGCTTCCACCATCTTCTTCTCTGCATCCTCTACCTCACTCATAACGTCAGCCGCCGTTGTCTTCCCCATCTCCACGGAAGTCTCAACCAGCAACGTCTGCAAATCCTCAGGCAGGCTCTCAAACCATTTCTGGCCACAGATCAATCCCTGCATCAGCTGGAAGTGATGGGTCTTGGACTGATATTCACAGACCTCATAAATTCTCGACGGATAACTGGAAGTATTCTGTACCTCGCATCCCTCCAGCGCCTTGGACTGGATTCCGTTATAAACCTCGCCCCAGGACATCGAGATCGGGGTGCCTCCCATGGCCTGAATCGTCTCGGTACATACCTCCTGGCCAATAGTCCGAATCCGCAGCCCCTTTAAGTCATCCGGAGTATTGATCGGTTTGTTGGTCATAAATTCACGCGGGCCATCATAGAACGTAAATGACAAAATCTTGATCCCGTGATCGCTAGAAAGAGTATCGCACCAACCCTTGAAGGTATCCGTCTGCGTCACTTTGTAACATTCGTCATAATTATCCGCAAAATATCCCATCATCAAAATTGAGAAATCCTTCACATACTGCCCCATACGAGAAGCATCGGTATTAACCGCCACGTTCGCTCCCTGGATGGCCTGCTCCAGCACATCCTCATCGCTTCCCAGCTGGCCTGCCGGAAATACGGTCACCTGCAATCTGCCGTTTGACTTTTCATTCAGGGTATCTGCCAGCTTCTGATAGTTTCTGGTAATAAGCGCCTGCTCTGTCTGGGATGTCGATATTTTCAGCTCGTATACTTTATCTGTGTCTGCAGACGCGCCATCCTCGGCCTTAGCCTCCTGTGCCGGCGCCGGCTGCGCATTCCCCATCCCCGGCATGCCGCTGCATGCACTCAGTGCCACCATTGCCATTGTCAAAACACTCGCTGTCAATACTCTTTTTCTCATATTTATTCCCCTTTTCTTGGTAATAGTGCTTAACGATTTCTTGTCGCTAAACGTTTACATCTTAACACTTTTAATATAAACGATTACACGAAAGAAATCAAGCTGTTTTTTATAATTATTTTATATTTATTTTATATTTGCT
This sequence comes from uncultured Lachnospiraceae bacterium, assembly GCA_910588125.1. Taxonomy (GTDB): domain Bacteria; phylum Bacillota; class Clostridia; order Lachnospirales; family Lachnospiraceae; genus Brotaphodocola. The sequence goes on along the minus strand of CAJUPI010000056.1, from coordinate 17,551 downwards.
GGTATTCTGAAATTGCCATCCCCTAAATTTACTTTGACATCAGCCGCTCTAACTGATAAAATAATTGCATATATCACAGGTTTCTCACCCCTTTGACAGATTACGAAAGCCATTCACACAATACTTAGAACAAAAGGAGTATCCGGTCATGGTGACTATCAAGGATGTTGCAAAAAAATGCGGCTTTTCTGTGTGCACCGTATCCCGCGCCCTCTCCGGGAAAGGCTATCTAAAAGAGGAAACCCGGAAAAAGATCATGCAGGCTGTGGAGGAATTGAATTACCGCCCCAATACCCTGGCCGTCAACTTAAAGACCGGGCGCCGTCAGACTCTAGCGCTGATCCTGCCATCTCTGACCAATATTTTTTATGCCAAATTAGAACAATATATGGAATCTTTTGCTACTCAAAAAGGCTATCTGCTCTATTTAAACAACACCGAATACAGTCTGGAAAAAGAAAAACAGGTAATTGAGAACCTGATCGGTATGGACATCGCCGGGGTTATCATTTTCACTGCCGGCGGAGAACATGAACACATCAAAAAGCTCTCCCGATTTGGGATTCCTTATGTTTATATGAATCGCTGTTTTGAGGACGATATGGAACATTGCCTGCGGTTGGACAATAAAAAAGCCGCCTACGAGGCGGTAAATTATATGATACGTCTTGGACACCGGAATTTCGGCGGCGTTTTCCAGAGCTTTGCCAACGGCACCCATCGCGAGCGCTATGAGGGCATGATGGAAGCACTCGCTGACCATGGCCTATCCTGTCGGTCCGGCAGTCTGTTATTTGATGTCACTCCGGAGGATATGGCCACCACCCCCAACCGGATCCTCAGCCTGCTGCAACAGCCGGACCGGCCGGAGGCGGTTTTTGCCTGCAATGATATGATGGCTTTCAATCTTTACCGGGCCGCCTATATCCTTGGTCTTCGCATTCCGGATCATTTATCAATATTCGGCTTTGATGATTGCATCATGGCCAACTTTGTAACTCCGCCGCTCTCCACGGTCTCGGTTCCCGCAAAACAGCTCTCTTCCCTTGCCGTGGATTTCATCCATCACTACATTGAGACCGGCACTGTCAGGGAACTTCCGTTGGTGAATGCCTCGCTGGTGATCCGCAATTCGGTCAAAAACCTGACGATGTCATAAATCGTCATCACGCCCTCACCGGACAAGGGAATCGCCCTCCTTACGCCGCCGCTCCATACACCAGATTCGGCAGCAGCAAAACCAGATCTGGGAAGAAAATGCAAATTGCCAGCGTCGCAAAAATCGCGATATAAAGCGGAATCGCATATCGGGTCGTCTCCTCCACTGAACAGTTCATAATATTCGAACACGTATAGAGAGCCACTCCCACCGGCGGCGTCGAGCATCCCATCGTCACTACTGTCATCATGATAATACCAAAATGTACTGGATCGATCCCATACTGGCTGATCACAGGGATCAGAATCGGCGTCACAATCAAGGTAATCACTGTAGTCTCCATAAACATGCCAAAAATGGTTAACATGATAATGATCAGAAAGATCAGGACGAACTTATTGCTGGTAAATCCAATCAGCATATTGGCCAGCGTTTTTGGCAACTGATCAAATACCACGCCATAGCTGAAAATTCCCGAAAACGCCAGTATCATAGTAATCACTGACAGATCCTTTACACTGTCTATAATACATTTCTTAAAGCTCTCCAGGGTCAACTCCTTATAAATAAAGGTTCCGACAATCAGTGCATAAAATACCGCAAAAGCTCCCGACTCCGACGGAGTCATCACGCCAAACCGAATCAGTACAATCAACAGAATCGGAAACAGCAATGCCCAGATACTCTCCACACAGCATTTCACAATTTCATTCAAAGACGACGGCTTTTCATGATCTGGCTTGTACCCTAGATGACGCGCTGACCAGGAGGTTGCCAGCATCATAAAAATACACATGATAATACCTGGCAAAAAGCCTGCAACGAACAGCCTTCCGATGGATACCTCGCCCACTGTGCCATACAGGATCAGCCCCATAGAGGGCGGAATCGTCGCCACAATCAGCCCGGTCAGGCAGTTTACCGCAGCCGCCCATCCCGGCGCATAGCCACGCTTTGTCATCTCCGGCCCCAGGATACGGCATTCCATCGCCGCATCCGCCACCGCTGAACCGGACACCCCGCCCATCAGCGTGGAAAGCACTACCGACACCTGGCCGATCGAACCATACATATGTCCGGTCAGTACATTTGCCAGCTTGATCAGCCGGGTGGTAATCCCTGTATTGTTCATCAGGTTCCCGGCAAAGATAAACAGCGGAATTGCCAGCATAGTAAAAGATTGTGTCGTGGACAATGATTTTTGCACAAGGATTGTCCACGGAATCTCCGGGCGCATCAGAAAAAACGCAAACCCGGATACTGCAATCGCAAACGCAACCGGCATTCCCAAAAACAGAAGAATCAGGAAAAACCCAATAGCACTTAACATTTAATTCTCCCCCCATTCCTTTACCGGAGTCCGGATATCTTTGATCAGTTTTCCGGTAATCGTGAAAAACAACAGCAGCGCACCGATGGGCACCGCCATGGTACACCATGCATAGCTCAATTTCAGAGTATTAAAGGTACGGTTCCAGCTCTGAGATACCAGAAGAAAACCATACACAATCAATATCAGCAAAAACAAGACCATTAACACATCAAAAACTACTGCCAGCACCTTTTGTACGATTGCCGGAAGCTTGTTCGCCAACATATCAATCCGGATCAGGTTGCCCGCCCTGGCAATAATATCCGATCCGATAAAAGTCAGCCAGCCAAAAGCCAGCAGCGACACATCCTGAGCCCAGTTTACCGGCATCCCGATGGTCCGCGCAACCGCTGACAAAAAAACCAGTACAGAAATCAGAACCAGCATCCCCCCGGCCAGGATTTCCTCTGTTCTCAAAACCATGTCTGAAATCTTTTTCATACCACTACCTCGCTCTCCCGGATGCTTTTATCAGTTTGTTTTCCCGATTTCTTTATATAGCTGTTCCCTCAGTTCGGAATATCCCAACTTCTCATAGATCGGATCCACGGCCGCCTTGAAAGGCTCTACATCCGGCTCATAAATCTCCAGACCGGCCTCAACCATTTTCTTCTCTGCCTCCGCCACTTCATTCATGACATCTGCTGCCGTCGCCTTTCCGATCTCATTGGCTGTATCCTCCAATAGCTTCTGCAAATCCTCCGGCAGGCTTTCAAACCATCCCTGGCCGCAAACCAACCCCTGCATCAGCTGAAAATGTCCCGTCTTTGACTGATATTTACAGACTTCATAAATCCGGGACGGATAGCTTGAGGTATTCTGTACCTCGCACCCCTCCAGCGCCTTGGACTGGATTCCGTTATATACTTCACCCCAGGACATAGAAATCGGCGTTGCCCCCATCGCCTGAATCGTCTCGGTACAAACCTCCTGGCCAATCGTGCGAATCCGCAGCCCCTTTAAATCCTCCGGAGACTGGATCGGCTTATTCGTCATAAACTGACGGGGGCCATCATAAAAGGCAAATGAAAGAATCTTGATTCCATGATCCTTTGACAGCGAATCACACCAGCCCTTAAAGGTATCGGTTTGTGTCACCTGAAAACACTCGTCATAATCATCCGCAAAATATCCCATCATCAAGATCGAAAAATCCTTTACATACTGGCCCATGCGGGAAGCATCGGTATTAACCGCCACATTCGCCCCCTGAATCGCCTGCTCCAGAACATCTTCATCACTTCCCAGCTGGCCTGCCGGAAACACAGTCACCTTCAGCCTTCCGTTTGACCTAGCATTCAATTCGTCCGCCAGCTTCTGATAATTCCTGGTAATTAAAGACTGTTCTGTCTGCGAGGTCGAGATCTTAAGCTCATACACCTTGCCATCATCCGCCGAGGCCTCTTCTCCTTCTTTCGTCTCGGGCGCCGCCTGCTGCACATTCCCCATCCCTGGCATGCCGCTGCATGCACAAAGCATTGTCATAACCCCTGCCAACACACCTGCTAGAACCTTCCGCTTTCTCATACTTTTTCTCTCCTTCTACAATTTTTGCAGCCATTCCGATAACCAGATCGGCTATCCTTATCCGGCAGTTTATCTGCCATGAACAAAATATAAACGTTTACATATTAAACGTCAAGCGATCCCGACAGGTCTTAGCAGTTCCTTATCACTTTACAAACACATTCTTAACACAAGTGCGCCGTCTTCTTAACGCTCTGTTTATACCGGCGCATTTTCTCCTTTGCGTATAAAAATGACGTTATAATTATCTCCAGAGGAGCACGCAGGAGGAAGCGCAACCAGGCTAGGCTGTTTAGGAAGAGGCGGGAGAGGCAGGCAAGGTTTGGCTCCGGGTTTCGGGTCGGCGGTCTCTAAGGAAAAAGGACGGCAGTCACGGTAAGAATTCGTACGCAGCCGTGTCTTCGCACGTTGCTGCTACGGCAACAAACCGTACAAACTGCCATCCTTTTTCCTAAGATACCGCTCTCCCCTGCAAATGTCGCCAAACCTTGCCTGCCTCCCCCGCCTCTTCCGGCAAATATTTTGACGGTTGCTGGTGGCTGGCGTTACTGTGGACAAATTTCCTGAACGAAAATTTTTTTCACTACTGATATATTGATATTATGGAAAATCAGAAAAGCATATATATTTAAGTAAGAATTATCACATCAGATAATAACATGGGTAGGCGCCGTCGCCAGCAGAAAAAGAGAAACAAAAACAGAGGTAGGAACGAGCAGGGCTTGGCTCTGAGAATACCCAGCCAGGGAAAAAGGAGCGGGAAGCGCCCGGAAATGGTCTGCTAATTTTGACTTTGCAGGGATTTAGAAGTCCTTAAATCTCTGAGTTTTGCCTGGAAACGAAAATGCACACTGTCTGAGCGAAGCGAGTTTGGGCATTTTCGTTTCGCTTTTCGCAAAAATCAGAGATTTTAGGAATTCTTAATCCCGAAACCGGAAAAATCAGCAGACCATTTCCGGGCGCTTCCCGCTCCTTTTTCCCTGGCGCACCCTCTGAAAAAAATCAACTCAATGACCTTGGTCCGTTCCCGTACCTGTTTTTTCGCTCCTACACGAATCCCTATCTCTCCATATCCTTCCCCGGATAAACCAACGTCAGCTCCACTTCTCCCTCTGGCACAATCCGGCAGGCCCCGACCGCAGCCGCAATTACAAAACTGTCCCCCGGCTTCAGACAGATCCCTCCCTTTCGGCCGGCCGTCTGCCCGGATGATGTCTCATGCTCCTTGCCAGCAGGCTTTGCTTCCTGTTCTATCCGGCAGCTCCCACGGCATACTACTCCCAAGGTAAACTTCCCGTTATGGGCTACCACGGCCTCCTCCCAAATCTTTAAATTCTCCACAAAAAAGCAGGGCGTCAGCTTCTCTCCCACCAGGCGCCGCCATTCATATGCCGCCGTTTTTTCGAGCACCTGCGGTGTGATCCGGCATTTCCGGATAATATCCTCCTGGGAATACTCTGTATAATCAAACACATCCAGGCAAAAGTCCAGATCTCTTCCCATGTACCGTGCCTCCTCAGGTACTACGACGCCTTCCCGCTCAAATTCGCATCGCACCACCAGATCGGAAGGTTCCATGATCTCCAGCATAGTGATGCCTTCGCCGATAGCATGGGGCATCCCTCCCGGTATATACCAAACCTCTCCCGGCTTAACCGGAATCTTCTCAAAACAGGCATCCATCCTGGCACTGTCCTGAGTCTTAACAATCTCTTTCCATTCCCCGCGCTCCGGCGCATGCTGAAATCCCAGACGGATATAGGGCTCAATCCCCTCCCGCACATTTAAAATATAATAACACTCCAGCTTTCCGTATGGTTTCCCCATGATCTCATTGGCAAATTGTGTGGATGGATGGGCCTGGACATGCAGGCGCATGGCCGAATCCAGAATTTTCAGAAGAAAGCTGAGCTGCCAGCTCCCGTCCTGATGGATACTGTTTCCCAAATAGAACTGCCGGTTTTTATCCACCAGATCCCGCAGGCAAAACACCCCTTCTTCTGTCTCCACCATCGCCAGCCCCTCGTTTTCCACCGGCTCCATTCCCAGATTCACTGCCTCCACCATCGAGCCGATCCACTCCTCCGGCCGATCATTATCCTGGCACACGGCCTCCCCATGCAGCCGATCAATTCCGGCTCCTCCCAGATAATTGCGACGAACACGATTTCTTGGCAGTTTAAGCAATCCTTCCTTCATTTTCTTTCTCCCTTCTTCAACGCATCTTTTGAACCTGCTCAATCAAATCCAAAAACTGTGCGCCGTATTTTTGGTACACCGGTTCTACAGCAGCACTCCATGCTTCCGGATCTTCCAGCTCCAGAATCTTGACACCTGCTTTCTCAAGCGCCTGGTATGCCTGTCTGTCCGCCCGTTCGATCTCTGCCCGGTTATACGCCTGTGTCAGCTGTGCTGCTTCCAGAATCGTCTGCTTTTGCTCCTCGTTAAGCGTGTCCCAGGTAATCTCACTGATCAGAATCACTCCCGGCGCATAGGTATGGCCGTCCTTTACATAATAGGGCGCCACCTCATAAAATCTGTTATAAAAATAACTGACTGGCGGGTTCTCCGCACCATCCACACTTCCTGACTGAAGCGCCGTATACAGCTCCACATAGGCAATGGGAACTGCCTTTGCCCCCAACGCGGCCACCGTATCCTCCATAAGGCCGGACAGCTGCATCCGGATTTTGAGATTTTTCATATCCTCAATCCGCGTGACCGGCCGCTCCCTTGTAAAAAAATTACGGGCGCCCTCGTCCAGATAGGCAATTCCTTTCATTCCCTTCGCGCTCACCTCAATATCGTCCAGGATTTTTTGTCCCAGTTCGCTTTCACATACTTTCCAGAAATGTTCGCGATCCCGGAAAATATAAGGCAGTGCCAGTGCCGAAATCATCGGGCTCCCACATTCCGCCAGAGATGCACTGTTGCCGCGATACAGATCCAGAGATCCCATCTGCATGGCCCGATAACACTGCTGGTCGTCTCCCATCTGCCCGGACGGATATATCTCCACCACGATCCGCCCCTCGCTGAGCCGCTCCACCTCGTCCGCAAAAAACTTGGCAGAATCCGTCATTATGTGCCCCTCGGGATTGACTTCCCCATAGCAAAGCACCAAATCCGGCTCCGTTTTGTTCTCTCTTTTCGATATTCCCAGTGCATCGCATCCTATCAGGCATCCGCTTACCAGCAAAACCATCATCCCGGGAAGAAAAACCGGTGACAAAATAGCCGCCATTCCCCGCATTCTCCTCCCAAAGGCGTTTCTTTCGACCTTCCTCATTGTTTCCAAACCTCAATCTCAGAAAAGTACTCCATATGATACTTTAAGTTATCGCCGTTAAAATTCAGCTCGCCCAATTTTTCAAATAAGGCAGCGGCCTGGGACGTCTTGATTCTGACCCCTGGATTCTGATTGATCTCGCGAAGAATCGTCATCAGGCTTCGCCCGAAATTCAGTTTTACCGACACATCCTGATACATCAGGCATTGCTCCAGCTCCTCAACCAATTTCATCAGATTATCATAACAGGTTCCTCGTTCCTGCCGCACCAGGCTCTGGCTGATTTCCTCCTCCAGGCTGAGAATCCGCCGCATTCCTTCTGTCATATCCATAAATGCTCCGCGGATTTCTCCTGCAGAATATTCGCTGATATAAGAGGCGGCCTCCTCATAAGCGTCTGCCAGTGCATCCACGCTGCTGCAAGTGCCGCTGACCCCGCATGCAACCGGAATCTGATGCTCTCCTGCCAGATAATCTCTTGCCCGGCGGATGCAGCCGGTCAGCTCGGTAAACGCATCTTCCTGTGCCGCATACAGGCAAATTACCATCTGATCCATCCAGATACTGTTGATTGCCCTGACCTCCGGCATATGAAAATAATTCTTTAGCACCTCCTGGGAAAATGTTCCCATCGAAACCAATGCCGGACTGGAGATCAGCACCACCTTCATCCATCCCTCACCAATTTCCCACAGGGCAAGCTGCTTTCTCAGTTCCTCTACCGGCTTTCTCCGAAAGAACAGGCTCCAGAGCAAATCTTTTTCCAAATCCCGGTAAAAATCAAACGTCACCTTCTGATCCGCATGATTTGAATATGACAACAGCGCCAGGGAATCCTCCCTTTCCCGCGCCCTTGCGATAACCTTATCCAACGTCTCCTGCAATTCCGAATCCAGGTAGGGCTTTAGCAGATAATCCGTGACTCCCAGCTTCAGCGCCTGCTTCGCATAAGCAAAATCACTGTAGGCAGAAATGATGATCATCTGAATATCCGGATACTTTTTGCGGATCTCCTCCGCCGCATCCAGCCCGTCCATCCGCGGCATCTTGATATCTAAAAGCACGATATGAGGCTTACACTGCTCCAGATTCTCCATCAGATCCACGCCATCTGCCGCCTCATAGACTATCTCAAGAAGGCTCGGATAGCTTTCCCTAATAATTTTTTCTAAATATTTCCGTTCATATTGCTCATCATCCGCCAACATCAGCCGCAGCATATTCTCCTCCTGCCAATCAAATTTATTCTCTGCCTTTATGATTCTTCTATCTTATAAAGCTTCAAAGTGATCTTTGTGATCCCGTCTATCCGTTCAATCCGGAGCACATCCTCTTTCCGGTAAAAAAACTTCAATCGCTCCTTCACATTGTTCAGCCCGATCGAGGTCTTCCCCTTCTCTTTTACCTGCGCCTTTTCTTTGCTCCTTTTCTCTTCTTCTCCGGATACAAATCCCACTCCGTTATCCGCTACCACCACCTCCATATGATCCGGCTTTTCTGTAATTAAAATATCTACTTTCCCCCCGCTGACCCTGTCCTTTAGCCCGTGCTGGATACTGTTCTCCACCAACGGCTGAATTGTAAGAGGCGGTATCATAAAAGTATCATCCAAAAATGATTTTCTCACATCCAGGCAAAACCGGATCCTGCCCTTTAAATGCAGCTTCTGGATATACAGATATGCCTGCAAAAGCTCAATCTCATCATCCAGGGGAATTGCCGTTGTCTTGATCTCTATACTGCTTCTGAGTATCTGCGAAATGGCTTTTACCAACTGAATCGCCGTATCCCGTTCCCCCATCTGTACACTGCGGATCACCAGGCTCAGGGTATTAAAGAGAAAATGGGGATTCATCTGCATCTGTAATTCCCGGATCTTGGCTTCCGCCAGACGTTCCTTCATCTGATACGTCTCATTGAGCTCTGTGATCATATTGCGTATCGTATGCTTCATCTGGTCAAATGTGCCAGAAACCTGGTTCAGCTCCTCAAAAGCCGTCTCTTCAATATCCTCCACCTCAAAATTTTTATTGGTAATCTCCCTGGCAGCAAGCGTGAGGCGGCTGATAGATCTCAACATATCACGGCTCATACGGTAGTTCACAGACAAGGTAAACAAACATCCGACAATCAGAATCAGATTCATAAGGAAGTTGACGAGGTTCAGCTGCCGGCTGTAATCTTCGAATGCCTTGTTCAAATATTCCAGATACCGGCTCATCAGCTGATTCAGACACCGTTCAATCTCCAAATCCACCTCATCCAAAACACTCATATCCCCCGGGCTGTACAGGCTGTCCGCCTGTATATAAGAATATGCCAGCTCCTGATGATGTTTTACCACCTGGCAAACAATCCGATACATCATTTTACACTGCCGGTCATGTTTCATCTTTTCCGCAAGCTCCGAAAGACGGGCATTTAAATGGCTGCAGTTTTCATAATAGTTTTCAAGAGCCGTATATTCATGACTTTTACAATATAACTTAAAACTGATCTTGCGGTCATTATTCATCATGGAAAGCTCGTTCACCTGACGGTAATCCTGCAAAAGCCGGTTATATCTGCTGGACGAACCGGCATTTACTAAAATATTGGCCGTAATAAATACACAAGTAAATATAATCAGCACAAAATAGCTGCGGCGTATCTCACTTCGAATTGATTTCATACCTTTTCTCCCCCGGAAATTCCCTGTATGGAATAATTCCGGCGCACCAGTAACTCTCCATGCCTCTGAGCCCTAGAATACTCTAACTTATTTTACACTATTTCCATGAAATTTTAAAGCATATATATATACGTTTACACAAAAATTCATAAAACAAGAACAGAGAATTTTTGAACTTGGGACCCGCAAAAACACCTTTTGCCCCTAACATCATACCATTAAGTTTAGTTCTAAGAATACTCAGAAGTCCTTAAATCCCTGAATTTTGCCTGGAAACGAAAATCCACTCTGTCTGAGCGAAGCGAGTTTGGGGATTTTCGTTTCGCTTTTCGCAAAAATCAGGGATTTTAGGAATTCTTAATCCCGAAACCGGAAAAAGCAGCCGACCATTTCCGGCCGCTTCCCGCTCCTTTTTCCCTGGCGTACCTTCTGAGAAAATTAACCAGATGACATTGGTTAGTACGTTCCATGGTTCCTATAGATATGCCTTGGGGGAGGAAACGGCCGACCGGCCGCTCCCTCCCCCAAGGCTGAATACTCTATGGGCTAAGCTTACTCTCTATCCTGTGTTTTCTTTCTTAAACTCCATTCTTTAAACCACTACAATCGCCACCTGCAGCCCCTGCAAAACGAGCTTTTTCTCCTCCAGCTTCACTGATTTATCATTGCTCAGCAAAACCTGGCTCTCTCCTGCGTCTATCTCGTCAATCCAAAGTATTTTTTCTTCTTGTCCGAAATTCCCGGCAACCAGAATAGCCTGCTCCTCATTCCGCCGGAAATACGCCATAATCCCTGGCTCCTCTTCTAACACCGGCTCCGTTTTTCCGTATACAATGACATCCTGATACTTTGGATTCTTGCGCAGCCTTATCAGTTGCTGATAAAAAGCGAAAACGCTGTCGGGATCGGTTTTTTGCCGTTCCAGGTTGATTCTTTGGTAGTTTTCGTTCACCCGCAGCCACGGCCTTCCTCTGGTAAAGCCGGCATTCTCTTCTGCATTCCACTGAAACGGCGTCCTGGCATTATCCCGGGAGTAGCGATTCACCACTGCCATAGCTTCCTCTTCTGTGAGCCCGGCCGCTAAGCACACCTGGTACTCGTCCTGGCTGCTGATGTCATCTATCTCGTCTACAGATGCATAGACGACGTTTTCCATCCCCAGCTCTTGTCCCTGATAGATAAACGGCAGGCCCTTCAGCATAAAGTACAAAGCTGCAAGAAGTTTTTTGCCCTTTTCATTTCTGGCTTCCTCAGGCAGATAATAGCTCACTCCCCGGGGCTCATCATGATTTTCAATAATATTGGAATAAAAACCGATTCCTTCCATCTCTCTCTGGCTCTCAAAGCAGCATCTTTTATAATCCTCCGGCGTAAGAATCCTGGCTCCATACCAGCCTTCCACAGATTTTCCCTCCACGGTTTGCCGGAAATCAAAGATGGAAGAAAAATATCCGTCTTCTCCTGCAAAGTCCGCCAGCTCTCCATCTTTGGCATTAAATACTTCTCCCACTGAAAATGCTCCGTGCGGCCGGAAAGTGCGATCCCGCATTTCCCGCAGAAAATCGCCGATCCCTGTTGTATCTGCCAGTACGGTTCCCATATCACAGAGCCCGTCCTCCCGATCTGCCGGGTAATCCCGGAACATCTGCGGCTTTTTGATATTGATAATAGCGTCAATCCGAAATCCTGCCAGCCCTTTGTCCAACCACCAGTTGATCATCTCATAAATCCGTTCCCGTACCACCGGGTTTTCCCAGTTCAGATCCGGTTGCTTTTTGTGGAACACATGGAGATAATACCAGTCACTTCCCGGAATCTGTTCCCACACCGGCCCGCCGAAATAGGATCTCCAGTTGCCAGGCAGCCTTCCGTCCTTTTTCTTTTCAAGATAGAAATATTTGCCGTACTCTCCCTCCGGATCAGCACACGCCTTACGAAACCATTCGTGCTCGTCAGAGCAATGATTGACTACCAGATCCATCAGCACGGCAATCTCCCGCTTTTTTGCCTCTTCCAATAATCGATCCATATCTTCCATGGTTCCGAACATGGGATCTATCTGATAATAATCGGCAATGTCATATCCCTGATCTGCACAGGGCGACAGATATATCGGTGAGATCCATATCATGTCAATCCCCAGCTCTTTTAAATAATCCAGCTTGCTGATAATCCCTGGTAAATCTCCGATCCCGTCATCATTGGAATCGTAAAAGCTTTTGGGATAAATCTGATACGCTGTCTTCCCATGCCACCATTCTTTTTTCATCATATCCTCCGTTATCGGGGAAGCCTCCCATATCGCTTTGTCATGTCGCAGAGCTTCTTCTGCAGCTCCTTTGTCAGCTCGTCCTTAGTAAGCCTCCATCTCCAGTTCGTGCCTATTGTGGATGGCTTATTCATCCGGCATTCATTGCCGTAGCCCAGATAATCCTGCATGGGAATAATGCAGGTTTTGGCCGTGCTGCGCATAATCAGACTGATAAAGGACCAGTTCAGCTCCTTTTTGGGCGTCCGGTGATCGCACAGATACTCCCGTGCCATTTCCTGCTCTTCTTTCGTAATACTGTCAAACCACCCGCAGATCGTTTCATTGTCATGCGTTCCTGTATAAGCCACACAGTTCTCCCCATAATTATGAGGCAGATAATCATTGGCGCAACCCGAATCGCGGGAATCAAAGGCAAACTCCAGAACCTTCATCCCGGGAAATCCGCTTCTTCTTACCAGCTCACGGACCGAATCTGTCACGTACCCCAGATCCTCCGCTATCACATCCCGGCGTCCCAGTGTTTCCTCAACCCGGTTAAACAGTGACATTCCCGGCCCCTTTTCCCAATGGCCATCCACTGCCGTAGTCGCTCCGTAAGGAATCGAATAATATTCATCAAATCCCCGGAAGTGATCGATCCGCACCACATCGTAGAGCCGGAAACAATATTCCATCCGGGAAATCCACCACTCATACCCGGTGTTTTTGTGATAATCCCACCGATACAGCGGATTCCCCCAGAGCTGGCCTGTGGCAGAAAATCCGTCCGGCGGACAGCCGGCCACCGCCAGCGGCACGTTATTCTCATCCAGCTGAAACAGTTCGGGATTCGCCCAGGTATCCGCACTGTCCATCGCCACATAGATCGGGATGTCCCCAATCAGGCGAATCCCCTTTTCATTGGCATATGCCTTTAGCTTCATCCACTGCATATAGAACGTATACTGCAAATACTGCTGAAATTCAATATCAAAATACAGCTCTCTGCGATAATAATCCATGGCATTCTGCCACCGCAGGCGGATATCCTTGGCCCATTCCGTCCAGGGCGCTCCCTCAAAGCGGTCTTTTACTGCCATGAACAATGCATAATCTTTCAGCCACCACTCATTATCCGCCGCAAAACGCTGATAATCAAGGTTTTCACTGATATTGCTGCGCTCATAAGCTTTCCTGAGCAGCGGATAGCGGGCCTTATACATCTTCTCATAATCTACCAGTCCCGGCTTCTTTCCGAAATCCGCCGCCTCACACTCTTCCCTGGTCAGCACCCCCTCCTCTATCAGCGCTTCCAGGCTGATAAAATAAGGATTCCCGGCAAAGGTGGAAAAGGACTGGTACGGTGAATCCCCGTAGCTGGTAGGCCCCAGCGGCAGGATCTGCCAATATGTCTGCCCTGCCTCCTTTAACCAGTCCACAAAATCATAGGCACTTTGAGAAAAGCATCCAATCCCGTACCTCGACGGCAGACTGGTAATCGATAACAATATACCCCCGGCTCTGTTCATATAATCAAATCTCCCCTGACTTTTTATAGATTAATGTTCCTTGATATCCTGCTTTTCCTATATTTCAATCATCACTCCATAGTGATCCGATATCACTGGATATTGCTTTCCGTTGCAGATCACATGAGAGCTGCGGATCGGAATCTCTTGGCTGCACCAGATATAATCGATCCTCATTCCTGCTGGATGCGGCCCTTCATCCCCGGTTGCGCCTGCTTCTGGCGACCGCTCCCTCCAGCCGTCAATCACCTTGCCCACCGTAATGCCACAGTCCCTTTCCTGCGCCAGACGGTAAGTATCCTTCCAGCCTCTTCTGCTTATCAGATCATACCCCTGTCCGGGAATGCTGTCAAGGCTGTTAAAGTCTCCCATCAGCCACAACGGAAGCTTTAACCCCCCTCTTTGGCCCCTTACCTCCTCCAGGTGCTCCTCCAGACGCTGCCACTGCTCTTCAAATGGCTCCTCTTCATCATCCCACCAGCCCATATGCACGGTATAGAACCACCCGGCCTCTGTCCTCACGCCCAAAATCTTTCGGGTCTTCCAGTTAGTATAATCCTTACAACGGCTGATGCGGAAGGAGTCCACCTCCAAAACCGGCTGGCGGCTGAACACCGCCAGCCCTTCATCGTATTTCTCATATCCCAGCTTTGCCGGAACCCAGGTCCAGCAATAATGGCAATCCTCCTTTGACAAAAGCTCTGCCAACCTCGCCGCATGATTATCCTGCCGGATCTGCCCGGAAAAATCCGGACAGATCGTATATCCTGACAGCTTTGAACCCGACAGCTCCCCGGCGTCAACTGACTGATTGACCTCCTGCATGGCAAGGATATCCGGCTTTTCTGCCAGCACTACCTTTGCAAACTGATGCAGCTTTCGCTCATAATCCGGCTCTTCCAGGCTGTGAGTATTGATCGTGATAATTTTCATATTGCATTTTTCCTTCTTTTCATGATGACTCATCATAAAATATCATTGATATCTGATTTCAACACATCGGCTTTAGGGCCGTATACGGCCTGAATTCCGTTATCTTTCTTCAAAAGCCCCAGAGCACCTTCCGCCTTCCATGCCGGCAGCTCCGCTACCTTCGATGCATCCTTCACGGTCACCCGCAAACGAGTCATGCAGGCATCCACCAGAGTAATATTCTCTCTGCCGCCCAGCAATGCAATAATCCGCTCTGCCTGGCTGCTGCCGCCTTTACCGGAGCTTGTTTTCGCGCCGCCGGCCGGGGCCGCATTCTCTTCCTCCGCATTTTCATCCGTATAGTTGCCCAACCGGCCCGGTGTCGCAAAATGCAGCTTCTCAATCATCACATAAGCGACCACATAGCCGACAGCAAAGAACACGAGCACGCAAATCACAAAATTAATCAGATCTCCGGCCAATCCCGCCTTCATTGACATGGGCACCCGGGTGATAAACTCCAGATTTCCAAAGGAATGAAGCCGCAGGTGCAAAATTCCGGCCATCGCAAAGGCACAGCCCTGCAAAACGGCATATACGGCGTACAGCGGCAGTGCACAGAACATAAACATGAATTCCAACGGTTCCGTCACACCGGTCAAAAATACTGCCAGCACAGTGGAGACAAACATGGAACGGTATGATTTCTTCTTATCCTCATCCACCCTGCGGTACATGGCAAGGGCAATTCCCAGCAAAAGCCCGGTAGCGCCGATCATCTGTCCGACCTTAAACCGGGCAGGCGTCACCGTTGTCATCAGATTGGTATAAGACGCCATATCCCCGGCATCCTTGAAATTGATCAAATCGGTCACCCATGCCAGCCACAGCGGATCCTGCCCGAATACCTGAGAACCGGCATTGATACCTGTCTGAATGGTATAAGTACCACCAAAGGAAGTATAATTCATCGGAATCGTCAGCATGTGATGCAGGCCAAACGGCAGCAGCAGACGCTCCAGCGTTCCATAGATAAACGGCGCCAGTACCGGCGAAGTGGAAGATGAGTTGGCAATCCACACGCCAAAAGCGTTGATTCCCGTCTGTACCACCGGCCAGATCACCGCCAGTACCAGAGAAATAATCACGGACCAGGCAATCACTACCATGGGCACAAACCGTTTGCCGTTAAAAAATGCCAGCGCATCCGGAAGCTTTCGGAAATTATAATACTTATTATATATCATTCCCCCGGTAAATCCGGCAATGATTCCCACAAAGACGCCCATGTTCAGCGCAGGCGCCCCCAACACAGAAGTAAAATATCCGTTTACCAGGATTTCCTGTCCGAACAACGTATGGGTTACCGCTTCCGGATCGTTTAACATGGCCGCCGACACCCCAAAAATAGCGCCGGTGATACAGTTAATCAAAATAAATGCAATCACTGCCGCAAAAGCGCCGCCGGCCCGCTCCTTTGCCCAGGAACCGCCGATAGCCACCGCAAACAGAATATGCAGGTTATTGATCACCGCCCAGCCGATATTTTCCATCGTGCTGCCAATCATAGCGATCATATGGATATCAACGCCTGCCATCTGCACTAATTTGCCCAGGCTGATCATCAGCCCTGCCGCCGGCATTACGGCAATTACTACCATCAACACCTTGCCCAGCTTTTGAAGGAAATCAAAATTGATAGCCAGCTTCTTCTTTTCCTGCTTTGGGGAACCGCCCTCGTCAGATGCCGCCTTTTTACTTGCGCCGGCAGCCTCTCCCGCCGCTTTTTCTGATACCGGGGAATCATCTTTTGCACCAGCAGCCGCCTCTTGCCCGCTCTCCGGCAGAATCTCTATCAGGACATCTTTTCCCCCTGCCATCATGCCATCATGCCCTTTCAGCGTCTTTCCTTCCATCCCTCCACATACCAGCACCGGCGTGATGGGATTGATCTTTCTTTCTGCCAGAAACGCCAGATCGACTTCTGCAACTAATTCCCCGGCCTGGATCCGATCTCCGGCCTTCACATGTACTTTAAAGCATTCCCCCTTCAGTGCCACAGTCTCCAGCCCTACATGTACGAGCAACTCCAGGCCGTCATCGGAACGGAACCCAAAAGCATGAAGCGTATCTGCCACAGACGCCACCACTCCGGTGACCGGGCTTAAAATCCTTCCGTCCTCCGGAATCACTGCCATGCCATCACCGATAATCTTCTGGGAAAACACGGGATCTGGAACTTGTTCTAATGCAACCGCTTTCCCTGATGCCGGCGACAGTATAACATCTTTGTTATTCTCGTTTTTTCTGTCACTCATCACTCTTTCCTCCTTATATTTATTTGAAAATATTCGTGCTAATTTGCACTCTTATAACGCAATCGCTTGCATTAAATATATACCGATTGCACTGAATTTGCAACCTTATTTTAACCTTCCTACTCCATTTCTCTATTTTCCACAAGTTATACCTCTTGTTATTGTGCATAATGCCCCTATTTAAAACTTTAATTACAATAAAAGTCAATAAGGGCATTGCAAAATAAATATCCGCCGTTGCTGTATCCATTATTTGTCTCTTAGCAAACACAGGATACAGCAATGGCGGATGAGTTATTTGGCAACCCCTTCATCTGCTTTTTCAATCACAGGTTTTTATACCAGTGTCATTAAATTTAGCTCTGAGAATACTCAGCCATGGAACAAGGAGCGGGAAGCGGCGGGAAAATGGTCTGCCGCTTTTGACTTTACAGGGATTTAGAAGTCCTTAAATCTCTGAATTTTGCCTGGAAACGAAAATGCACACTGTCTGAGCGAAGCGAGTTTGGGCATTTTCGTTTCG
>CAJUPI010000055.1 GCA_910588125.1 uncultured Lachnospiraceae bacterium | reverse complement strand
CGTGACCTCCGCACTACCAATGCGACGCTCTACCGACTGAGCCACAGCAGCATCTTCATTTTTGGTATCGCTCTGCACGAGCGACCTTTCATATATTATCATGCCTGTCTTATTTTGTCAACCACATTTTTTTGTTTTTCTGACGGCATTTTTATCTCCTCAACGGAACTTGGAAAAACCTCCTCACATAAAGTAAATTAAAAACCCAAAGAGGCATTATTATGGCTGAAAACGATACTCACTACAATGGAGTTATGAATGGGAGCCATGAAGAGGCTGAACCTGTTATCCCACTTCCTAATGTCGGAGAAGGCGGACCTGTCTATCCCGGCAACAATTCCGGTGTTGAGCCGGTCATCCCTCTCCCCAATCCCGGAGAAGGCGGGCCTGTCTATCCCGGCAACAATTCCGGTGTTGAGCCGGTCATTCCCCTCCCCAATCCCGGAGAAGGCGGGCCTGTCTATCCCGGCAATGACTCCGGCGCGGAACCGGTCATTCCCCTTCCCAATCCCGGAGAAGGCGGGCCTGTCTATCCCGGCAACTGCAACAACCCTAACGGATGCATCACCTGGCTGCCTTCTTTCCCTCCTGTGCCTGGTCCTCCGTCTGTATCGTCCCAGTGTTTTGGTCAGGTGCGCTTTCTGAATGCATCCACCAACACCTTTGCCGTTGATATTTACATTGACAGCACCAATTATGCTGCCAACTCCCGTTTCGGATCTATCAGCAACTATGACTGGATTGCCGACGGCTTCCACACCGTTACCGTGCGTCGTGCTAATGGGATGCGCAATATTCTCCTGCAGCAAAATTTCCCCTTTGTAGCCAATCAAAAGGTAACTATGGTGCTGACAGATTCTGCTACCGGTGGGCTGGAAATGATCCGTATTGTCGATACGGGTTGCAGCAACCTTCCTTCCCGCTCCGGCTGCTACCGCTTTGCTAACATGGCCTATAGCGGTTCCTCTTTCGATTTGCTCCTGACTGGCGGGGAAACGGTATTCCGCAATGTAAGCTTCCAGACCATCACCTCCTACAAACAGGCGGTCGCCGGATCCTATCAATTTTACGTTGCAGACTCCAACAATTACACCTTTATCCATGAACTGCCTATCATTGTAATCGGTGCCGCCGCCACTAGCTCTGCAGTCCGGCAGCCTCTGGTATCTTTCTCTGTCAATATCAACGCCGGCAGAAATTATACTTCTTACATTATTGGCAACACATGGTCCGGCAACGGTCTGCGCGTTCTCACTGTTGAAGATTAAACGCTGCTTATATCATACCAGCATACAAAATCCTGGATTAATCTTTCTGCTTCTATGAACCTTTTATCGTAAAACAGCTTCGGAGCAACAAGCGTGTGTAACGACACACTTTCCTGTTGCCCCGAAGCTACATTCATCTCCCAATCTTTTACAACCTCATCAGCTTTTTTTCCATCAACTCACTGTTATTGCTGTGTACAATGGCATCCTCTTTACTAATCAATCCCTGCCGGTACAGATTCAACAAACTATTATCCATCGTTACCATGCCCTCTTCCTGGGAAGTTGCAATGATATTATCAATTTGATGAATTTTGCATTCCCGAATCAAATTACGGATAGCATTATTAAAAAACATGATTTCGAATGCCGGATGCTCCTTTCCGTCCAGACCGGGAATCAACTGCTGGGACACCACTGCCTGCATGACCATCGAGAGCTGTGTACGAATCTGCTGTTGCTGGTTCGGCGGAAAATTGTCGATGATACGATCGATGGTATTGGCAGCTCCCACTGTATGCAGAGTCGAAATTACCAAATGTCCCGTCTCTGCTGCTGTCATCGCCGTCTTAATTGTCTCGTCATCACGCATCTCTCCCACCAAAATCACATCCGGCGCCTGTCTGAGAGCCGCCCGCAATCCCGAAACATAGCTGTCAGTATCTGTCATAATCTCCCGCTGCGTCACTACACTCTGATTATGGCGATGCAAATATTCAATCGGATCCTCCAGTGTAATCACATGAGCATTCCGGCTACGGTTAATCTCATCAATAATGCAGGCCAGTGTCGTACTTTTTCCGCTTCCTGCCGGACCTGTCACCAGCACAAAGCCCTTGGTCATCCTGGAGATATCAATCACATTCTGAGGTATGCTTAAAGAATGAAAATCCGGCAAATCAAACGTAATTACCCGTACGATCGCCGCCAGCGATCCCCTCTGCCGAAACACGTTGGCACGAAACCGGGACAATCCCGGAATCGCCATAGAAAAATCATCATCCCCATGCTTTTTCACCCGGGACATATCCCGGTTTCCTGCCATACCATAAAATTCCTCAATCAGCTTATCCATTTCCTGAGGGAATATCTTCTCCTCATTGTGATTCACAATCCTCCCGCCAATTCGATAAGACAACGGCATACCTGGTATCAGGAAAATGTCCGCCGCCTGCTTTTCTACTGCCGCACGCAGCAATTCTTCCATTTTCATAATTTTCTTTTCTCTCCTGCTTTTCTATTATCCGTACACCCGTTTTTCTGTTTTTCCACGGCCATTCCGATGATCTATATCTCACTATCCTTACTCGATTCCGCTCCAGACACGAACCGATTGATCAATCTCATACTCCTCCTGAATATATACTTTCCAGGATCGCACCTCAAGAGAACGTCTCTGCCAGTCCACCCCCAGCTCCACGCGCAAAGCTTGCCCGGCATCCATAGGGATATCTGTCAGAAAGCTTTCTTTATCTTCCTGATAAAAATCCCCAAACTCTGCCAGCACCTGTTCCTTAACCGTCTCTACACTGCCAGACCCTGCCGCTTGCAGGCTCTGATCCACACTTTGCAGAAATTCCTCTCCCAGCCCGTCCGCCCGATAATACTCCTTTACCGCGGCAGCATTGCGCACGGATAAAAGCTCATCCCCCCGGGCATTGCCCAGGGACAACAAACCAAAAGTTGCCAGGCAAAGAACAATAAAGATCAAAATCAGGGACGAGCTGCCGATATTTGCCTTTCTTTTCATCTCAAAATCTGCCATCTCTGCTCATTCTCCTACTTCTGATGTCGTTCATATTTTTTAGCCGTCAGCAGAAACACCACTCTTCCGCCGGAATCCGGCAACAACTCTGCCGCTTCTCCCCGATATACAATCTCCGCAGAACCGGCAGGGTTTTCCATGATAATCACTGCTTCTGAAATTTTCCCCTCTTCCCGAATCTCCACATGGGCCATTCGGACATCTTCTCCTGTGTTCTCACCAACCGGCTGCCATTTTTTGTCCAATTTGGCAAGATACACCTGCTGTCCTTCCGAGCCCGGCTTGTCCTCATGTACAAATCCCAGCCTTTTAATAAGCCCGTCCGCGCCCTCTGCCTTCCATACCTCTGCTATCGATTCCGCCATGGTAACCGCCTGATTCAAATCCCTTCCCTGACGGCTCATCTTTTCCGAGGTAGCAAAAGCCAAAATGCATTGAGAGGCGCAAACCACGAAAAAGAAGACGACCACGATCATCTCCATCAAAAACAATCCGGAACCGGAGCCGCCCTTGCTCTCTACCATTCTTTTCATTGCGTTCCTCCTGCGCTTCGCAGCGACAATAACAGCCGGCCACCTCCATCCCCGGCAGTTTCTATTGTGAGAAGCTGCCCGTCCTGAGAAAAGGAAAGCCCTTCACATTCCAGAATCGGAATGCCGTCCGGCAAGCCCAGGCCGCTGTCCTGACGGGTAAATAACTCCCGGATGCTGCCGTCATAATAATAAATCCAGCTCACATAACGGCCGCTTTCAAAATCCTGGCTCAGCTCCAGCACGGATGTGCCGTCAATCTCCACAACCTGGGTCATTCCGGCAGCATCTCCCTGGCGCACTTTATTGGCAATATACTGTAATGCCACACTGCCAGTATAATTGTCCGCCATCCGTTTGCCAATATTTTCATACACCTTTCCTCCGGCAAGAACGGTGAAAAGCGCACACATTACAAACACCAGAAATAGCAGCATGGTAAACAGCGTTCCCATGATCTGCCCTCTTTGTTCTCCTTTTTGCTGCACCGTACTTCCTCCTTAAATGGTATCCGTTGTCACTCTCTTACTGTCCGTTCTGACCTTCCTCCTCTGCCGGAATCACCGTGATATCCGGCATCAAATTTGAGGCAAAGCCATCATAAAACACGTAATAACGTTCCTCGTCAATCTGGATCCCATAATGATCCTCCAAATACTGCACACTGGGCGGATACCTTCCTTCAATGGCATAGCACTGTACACAAGCTCTGGTAATACCATTGCGCAGCGTCTCAGCTCCCTCTGCGCGGGCTCGGACCAAAAACGAATCCATCCCTGTCAGAAACATCCCCACCACCACGCCAAACACAGCAGCAGAAAGAACACAGCCTGTCAAAAATCTCCAGTCCTTCTTTTTTTTCATCTTATTTCTCCTCTTGCAGAGGTACTGATTCCTATTTTTTATTGCCAATATATCTATTCATGATGCAAGCTGTTCTATCAGCCGATTCCTGCCAGCACGCCTGCCAAAGGCAGCATTACAGAAAGCAAAATCAGCCCTACCACAATCGCCAGCACTGCCACCATGGTTGGCTCCAGCCTAGCAATCATATTGTCAATCGAAGCATCCGCCTGTTGCTCATAATCCTCCGAGATCTCATTCATCACCTCATCCAGACGTCCGCTGCGCGTTCCCACCTTGATCATCTGTACATGAAAACCGCTGAACAGTCCCGTCTGCTTCATCGCCTCAAAATAACTGGTTCCTTCCTGGAGCTGTGCGGCGCATTCTCCAATCGTGGCAGCAATCCTGCTGTTATCCACCAGCTCCTGCGCCAGCTCCATCCCCTTTTCCAGCTCCATACCACTTTTCAGAGTCAGGGCAAGCACCGAAGTAAAACGGCGTCCTGCTACAGCCAACATAGTCTTATTCCGCCGCTTCACCCAGTCCTTTAACCGTTCCACCCAGGAAAAAGCATGTCCGGCACCGGAGGCGATCGCCGCCGCCAACGCCACCAGTGCTACCAGAACAAACAAAAGCAAGGCAATGCCGCTAAAGATCCCGCCAAACCGTGATGCTGCCACAGAAACAGGGGAAAGCTGTACTCCCAGTTGGATATATACCTGCTCAAACACTGGCATCACCTTGGTAAACAGTACGAAAAGCACCACCAAAAGCATCGCCGCCATCATCACCGGATAAGTGATCGCATTCCGGATATTTTTCATCATGATGTATTCCTTTTCATAATAAACCGAAAGGGATTCCATGATTTGATCCAGGGTTCCTGTCTGCTGCCCCAGCTTTGCCATCCTCACTACATAGAAAGGAAAGCAGCCGGCCTTCTCCATCGCGGTATAAAACGGATCCCCCAATTCCACATCCAGAGACAACGTCTTAAGCATCTCTTTCTCCTGCTCGGTTACCGCATCCTCCGCCATAATCGCCAGCCCCTCATAGAGCGGTACTGCTGCTTTCAATAGCAAAGATATCTGCATGCAAAATGCTGCCAGCTCTCTGCCAGAATAAATCTTTTCCGCCTTTCCTGCCATGACTCCCTCCTGATCAGTATGAATACTTTTCCTGGTAGTTGCTGCCAGTGCCCACATATTGCTTCGCACTCTCGCCGCCGGTAGACATGAACGTCGGATCCATGTATGACCACTTCTGTCCGTCAAAATGGATAATATTGTCAATCCAGCCCTCACCGGCGATGTAAACACTCACCCAGGCATGGTACAGGTTCCCCGTGTAGCCAATCACCAGCTTGGTAGGAATATCCTGAGAGCGAAGCATAGCCGTCATCAAGGCCGCATAGTCAAAACAAATCCCCGTATGGCTGGCCAGTGTAGAATCAATATTCGGCAAATATCCGCTCTGGACGGTCTGTGCCTTTCCATAGTCATAGCTGACATTGGCAATCACATATTTATATACGGCATCAACCACTCCCAGCGGATCCTTTCCTGCTGCCAGCTGAGCCGCCACTCCCACCGCAGCGCTGCCCGAATTGAAATTCACATATTGGTTCGGATACAAAAACGGGGCAAACTCATTCGAGAGAGACACGGAGATGGTCTGGCTCAACAGCTGTGCATATTGATTGCCACTAACATTCTCAAACACTTTTATCGAATAGCTCCCATTCCCTTCTGTCAAAGGGTATACTTCAAAGGCATTCCTGGCATTCAAATCATATGTATATGTTGTTCCTTTGGTAATCTGCACTTTGATCCGCTGATTGCTTCCTGTGTATTTTACCATCAGATAACCGTTACTTGTATTAGACGCATCGATAGTCGCACCTCCGCCGCTGTAAGTCACAGTTCCTGATGCATCCGGCATTCTGGCAGAAAGAGGTACCTCATCCTCATCAATCGTAACCACCGGCGACTGCCCTGTCCCCTCCGCCAAAGCAGAGACTCCCGGCACAGCCAGTGCCATCGTCAATGCCAGCAAAGCTGCTCCTGTCATTCTTTTTTTGGATTTTCTCATGATTCCGATCCTCCTTATTTCCATTCCTTATTTCAGTTCCCTCTGCCACTGCCTGCTGCCAGACGCTGTCTTACAATCTCATAAGCCAGCACGCCTGCTGCCACAGATGCATTCAGGGAATCAATATCTCCTTTCATCGGGATCGCCGCCGCCATATCGCATTTTTCTCTCACCAGCCTTCCGACCCCGCTCCCTTCATTCCCTATCACCAGCCCTATCGGGCCGGTCAGATTCTGGCGGTACATCAAATCTCCATCCATAGCTGCACAGACAAACCACATCCCGCGCTTTTTCAATTCTACGATAGCTGAGGCAAGATTTGTTACCTTCGCTACCGGTGTATAATTCAACGCCCCAGCTGAGGTACGTGCCACCACAGCTGTCAATCCGGCCGCCCGGTGTTTCGGGATAATCACTCCGTGGGCCCCCGCCAGATTGGCCGTACGGATGATTGCTCCCAGATTATGGGGATCCTCAATCCCATCCAGCAAAAAAATGAATGGCGGTTCTCCCCTCTCCTCTGCGAGCTGCAAAATATCCTCCACCTGAGCATAATGATATGCCGCTGCCTGGGCAATCACTCCCTGGTGCTTTCCGGTCTCTGACATGGCATCGAGCCTCTCACGGGAAACAAAGCTGATGATCGTCCCTTGCTTTCTTGCCTCCCGGGTAATGCTCATCACCGGTCCGTCTTTACAACCGTCCTGCACAAACAGCTTATCTACCGTACGTCCAGAGCGGAAGGCTTCCAACACCGCATTCCTGCCCTCTATCTTCTGCTCCTCGTATCTCATGATAATTCCCCCATCTTTTCCAGGCCATCATGAATTAACTCTAACAGCCGATCATCACGTCCGGTAAGGTACAAATATCCCACTAACGCCTCAAACCCTGTTGCCATCCGGTAATCCGCCATCGACGCATTCCGGGCTATAGTGGCTGATTTGGCATTCCTCCCCCGCTTATAGATGGCCATCTCTTCTTCTGACAGCTCCTCCACCAATAGCCGGATCATGTTTGCCTGGGCCTGGGCTTTCACCAGAGACGCGCTTTTCTTATGCATTTTACTGACTTGCCGGTTGCCCTGATTCATCACCTTGGTACGAATCAGCAACTCATAAACAGCATCCCCCATATATGCCAAAGCCAGCGGAGAGTAGCTTCCCACATCGATTTCCTTCAACAGCAGTGCCTTACGGATCATGCCCGTTTCCATTTAACACCCTCTCTGGTATCCTCCAGGACAATTCCCATCTCCAAAAGTTTTCCTCGAATCTCATCTGCTAAGGCAAAATTTTTCGCTTTACGCGCCTGTTGCCTTGCCTCAATCATTGCCTCAATTTCCTCATCGAGCACCTCTGCCTTCCGCTCAGTAAGGATCCCCAGCACATCACACAATTTTCCCAGCAACTCCTCCATAAATTTAATGTATGCTCTGCTGCTGTCGTCAGAAACCGTGGAATTGCTCAGCTTTACCAGCTCAAACACTGCGGCAACGGCATCCGCAGTATTAAAATCATCTTCCATCGCCGCCTCAAACTTCCTGGCAAGTTCCAAGGCCGCTGTCCTGTGTGCCTCTTCTTGGGAAAGCAGCTTTCCTTCCTCAGCGTCAGGCCCCTGCGCGGCAGCAGCATTCCCTGCATCGCGCAGCCGCTCGGCCGCTGTCAGTATCCGATCCAATCCGTTCTTTGAGGCCTCCATCAAATCAGCACTGAAATTCAGCGGGCTGCGATAATGAGCGCTCAACATAAAGAACCGCAGCACCTGCAAGTCGTATCTTTCGCTGATCTCTCTCACAGTGAAGAAATTCCCGAGGGATTTGGACATCTTCTGCACATGGCCGTTCGTATCAATGTTCAAAAATGCGTTGTGCATCCAATAGGTTGCAAACGGCTTGCCATTGGCCGCCTCCGATTGTGCAATCTCATTCTCATGATGAGGAAATATCAGATCCTCGCCACCGGCGTGGATATCAATCTGTTCCCCCAGATACTTCTTTGCCATCACCGAGCACTCGATATGCCAACCTGGCCGTCCCTGGCACCAGTCAGACTCCCAGTAAGGTTCTCCCTCTTTCTTCGGCTTCCACAGCACAAAATCCGAAGGATCCTCCTTGCCTTCCTCGCCAGTCACCTTGATCTCCCGGAATCCGGACTGCAGCTCATCCAGATTCTTATGTGACAGCTTGCCATAATCCTTAAAAGAACCTGTCCGGAAATATACGGTACCATCTGCCGCCGCGTAAGCATGCCCCTTATCAATCAAGGTCCGGATCATCTCTAACATTCCCGCAATCTCCCGGGTGGCCTGAGGATGGGTAGTGGCAGGCTTTACATTCATCCCTGCCATATCCTTTTTGCACTCTTCAATATAACGGCGGGAAATCACCTCGGATTCCACGCCCTCTTCCATCGCCTTTTTGATAATCTTATCGTCCACATCGGTAAAATTGGAAACATAATTGACCTCATAGCCCTTATATTCAAAATATCTCCGCACGGTGTCAAACACAATCATCGGCCGGGCATTTCCAATATGAATAAAATTGTAAACCGTAGGACCACACACATACATCTTCACCTTGCCGGGCTCCAACGGCACAAACTCTTCCTTTCTCCTGCTTAATGTATTAAAAATCTTCATAGCTGTTCTCCTTTTCGCTTCTTCATTACCATTCCACAAAGCAGAAAATCCTCTCTGCCGGCTAATTCCACCAAAAATCACCTGGCCCAGTCCGTCACTCAGAGGCTGCTCCGGCCTGACATCCCGGACAACCGCCGCAATCCCGAAATCCGATTCGATCTTCTCCTGCAATATCCTTTAGCCCGGACAACAACGCCACAGCCTGCGCGGCAACTCCCTCGCCGCGTCCGGTAAAGCCCAGCCCTTCCTCTGTCGTCGCTTTTACACTGACTCGCTCCCGCTCCAGATGCAATGCCGCTGCAATATTCTCTGCCATTTGAGGGCGATATGCTGCCAGCTTTGGCCGCTGGGCAACGATCGTGGCATCAATATTTTCAACTACATATCCCCGCTCCTCCAAAAGCCTTCCGACCTCCTGCAAAAGCGCGATACTGGAAATCCCCTGATATCGCGAATCCGTGTCAGGGAAATGCTGGCCAATATCTCCCAAAGCAGCCGCTCCCAACAAAGCATCCATCACCGCATGAACCAGGACATCGGCATCTGAATGGCCGAGAAGCCCCTTCTCATAGGGAATCTTCACGCCACCTAAAATCAAATCCCTGCCTTCCGTCAAGCGATGGACATCATAACCTTGTCCGATTCTCATCCTTTTCTCTCCTCTTGCTTTTGCATCTGTCGGCCAGGAAATAACTTTCCCGGTTTCCTTATCCCTTAAACAATCATTCGAATTGTCTTTTCTATACATCGCAGATGGATATCCGTCTGATAATAACAGTTTTCTCCATCCGCATGTACGGGCATCGGCCGCTCCACATGAATACGCGCCTCCCGGCAGCTGTAGAAACGAACACCCCGGTGGCGTCCTGCCTTTCCCAATAAAGCATCCAGCAATACCGGTATCAGACCTGCCTTGGCGGAATTGTGTACCACACATATCTCTAACAGTCCGTCACTGCCATCGGCTTTCGGCGCAAAGCGAAAGCCTCCGCCTTCATAAGGATGGATATGGGCGGATATAAAATAAATATGATTGAATTCTACTTTCTTTGTGCCATCCAGCTGCAAATATCCCTTGACCGGCACTGCCCCAAAAAGCTGCTGCAGTCCAAAAAACAAATAAGCAAATCTCCCGCACCTCACGGGTAACAGCTGGCCTCTGCCTGCCTTTTCCAACACACTATGGCAGACCGCCGCATCTAGCCCCAGGCCGCTGCTGACGGCAAACCGCCGGTGAACCGGCGCGCCATTCTCATAAGACAGAACACCGTAGTCCAACCATCGGTAAAAACGCGAATTTAAAATCTTCTTCAAACACCGCTGCGGACTGCGTGGCAGCTTTAAAGCTCTTGCCAGATCATTGCCAGCGCCGACAGGAATGTAGCCCAAGGTAACTGCTCCGTCAAAAGACAGGCCGTTCAATATCTCGTTCACCGTTCCGTCTCCGCCCACCGCTACTATCACACATGATTCCTTGCTGTTCTCCCTCAGCTGATTGGCAAATCCTGCCGCATCGCCAGGCATCTGTGTCAGATAGACTTCATATTCCACCCCGGAATGCCGAAGCAGGCATTCCAGCTTTCTCCATACTTTTTCCCCATGACCCCGATTGGCACTTGGATTCACGATAAAATAGTACATGGAAACCTCCAAATCCATTACTATTAAAAAGTATATCATAAAATCTACAAAATGCCTAAGAAAATTTATATAAATTATATTTTACATTTTTAAATACGAATATATCCCGGCAATCGGTCCAATTATGTCAACCGATCGCTTTTCGACGCACAGCTCTTCTGCTTCCGGCATAATCTTCGCCATAAACAAAAGCATAGATCAGGTAGGCCAAGAGCATGGCTCCCATCACATCCGTCACGGAATGCTGTTTTAAAAACATAGTAGAAAGGCAGATTGCTGTCATCAAAAAAAAGGAGCACCACCTCACGCCACGCCTGCTTTGCAGAACCAGGCTGTTCATCACAGCCGCATGTACCCCCAGGGAATTATAGACATGAATACTGGGAAATACGTTGGTAGAAGTATCCGCCGCATGCACCAAGGAAACCAAAAAGCTGCATATATTTTTCTGAGAATCCACCGGCACCCGCAAATCCGTCCCGTTGGGGAAGAAAGTGCAAATCATCAGGCTAAGTGTCATACCAGTAAACAAAAAAGTGCACAGCCGGTAATATTCTTGCCTGCTGGTAAAAAAGAAGTACAGCACTGTACCCGCCACATAAACGAACCAAAGCAGGTATGGTATAACAAAATATTCATTAAAAGGAATATAATCATCCAGCCTGGTATGCATCACCGCATAACTCTTGACCGTCTTTTCCAAATATAAAAACCAGGGCAGATAAATAAATCCATAGCCCAACGCCCAGATATGCCCGTATTTTTTTAACAAATTCTTCACTTGGCTTCGCCTTTCTTCCTGAAAATGACTTTCTCGGAATTATATCACACTCCAAAAAAGAGTACAATAGCGTTTCGAAAATGTTCAGAAAACCGACAGGATTTTCCTCTTCGGTATTTTCATACCTTTTTTCATGCTTTTTGTCTTGTTTTCTTCTTTCAGTATATGCAGCTTATCGTACAAAAAAACTGACATCTGTTGGCGTTTCTCCATTTTATAAATATTTTCACAACAAGAGGGTACATTATAAAACAAAATTTGGGAAAGTCAGAAAAAAAAGCAGCAGAAAATCAGCGAAAAAATCACTGAAAAAACGACCGAAAAAATTGCTCGAAAAAGTCTTGACAATTTCGACAATAAAGGATATACTATACAGGCAGTCGCGAATGAGACTTGTAACAAAAGTTTATAGCGAGCATGGCGGAATAGCTCAGTTGGCTAGAGCACACGGTTCATACCCGTGGTGTCGAGAGTTCAAATCTCCCTTCCGCTACTGAAAGAGCATTCATTGGAAAATGAGTGCTCTTTTTTTATGCGTTGTGCGTGGGTTTTTGGTTTAATTTGGGATATTCTCTTATTTCTGATTGAATTGTGTGATTTCTATATACATCTCTTTATTCCTGATTTTGTTGTTTTTGTTTTTTTATGAAATGGGGCTTTTATATTTTGCTCTGCTATTTTGCTGCTTGCTTTCATTTGCTTACACTCCGCTTTCATTTTTTAGGAGTTTGAGGGGAGTTTTGGGGCTGCTGCTGTTTCTTTTCCTACAATAAGATTTTAAAATTGTTTACATGGCTTTATGGGATAAGAATTCCATAGGGCTATTTTTATTTTGGGGTTTGGAGTGATAGTCCAGAACGATTTGAAAGGGGGTTTAGGTGATAAGTGTGGGAATTAGGAGTACGGGATTAAAATGACACCACAGGAGTTCCAATGAGTTATAGGGGGTGTTGGTGGTTAGGAATGGCAGGGCTTCTGAGGGATTTTCTGGGATTTTAAGAAATGGCGAATGCCCTAATCCTACAAGGTGATTTCTGGTTAGTATCATTCTTTCCTTTTATACTTCACAGCGTTATAATGGCAGTCCATTAAAGAGGAAAGGAGGATGCTTTGTATGTACGAGGTTGTAAAAAGTATGGGAGTTGTGATTCTAATAGCGGTTTACTGCTTATGCTCCCTGTTTGTTGTCCTGTGCATAAGGGATATTACCAAGATAACGGTTGAAAAAATGGATACCTTGCAGGGCTGGCGGAAAAAGAAGAAAAAGACGAAAGGAAAGAATAAACCTATGATTAGCTTCCATCAGTTTGTGGAGTACCTGAGAAAAGAAATGGGAAAAAGGTTTTAGGGAAGGCTTGCTATGAAGGTAGAAAAGGCAATTTAACTTTTTCTTGACTTTAAGTTTTTACCATGCTATGATGAACATGTAAAAAGGGTGGCGGTGTTGCTGCCACCCCGGGACGTCTAATGATTGCTTATGCAATCATCTTCTGACCCATCAGGTGCCTGCAAGCTTGCTGATGGGTCATTTACTGTTCGTCCCTTACTGCGCTGTATGTAAGATTTACATTCTTTGGCTAATGTTACTACACCAACCAAGATACTCACGATACGGCTAAGGATTTCGAGGAAAATCATAACCACATCCTCCTTTCTCTGGTGTTTACACACCTGTGGCACAAACCTAAACATATTAAGCTTGTCCCAAAGGTGTGCAGCTTCCAAATAGGGAGTGCTCACTTGTCTGCTCCTGATTTTCTTATTATAGCGAATTTTATAGGAATTAGAAAGGGAAACTTTGTCAAAATTCGACTTTATGGAAACTTAATTTCAGGAAGTTCTGCTTCAATCTAGAAAATTCTGTTTCAAAATACTTATACTTTTGCTTCCGTTTTCATTACTTCTGCTTGCAATTTTAGGCTTTGCTCTTTCATAAATGAAATGGCATATAGGGAAAAATCGTCTGCCGCTTTTGACTTTGCAGAGATTTAGAAGTCCTTAAATCTCTGAGTTTTGCGTGGAAATGAAAATGCACACTGTCTGAGCGAAACGAGTTTGAGCAATTTTCGTTTCTCTTTTCGCAAAAATCAGTGATTTTAGGAATTCTTGATCCCGAAACCGAAAAAAACAGCAGACCATTTTTCCGCCTCTTCCTGCTCCTTTTTCCATGGCGTACCTTCTGAGAAAATTAACTGAATGACATTGATAGCAAGATGGATGCTTTTTTATTTTATAAGAACAATCCGAACTCTCTGTTCTTTCGAAAACCGGCAAACATTTCGCAGCCCTGGGAAAGTAAAACAGACACATCTTCCTCCCCAAAGCTGCGCCCTTCTTGCAGCATTTAATTGAATCCGAAAAATTTCTGGCTGATCTTATAGCCCGCTATTGATACGCTTCTCCCACTCTTTCCCGGAAGATTCATCCCCTGTCCTAAAAATCCCCATCTCAACCTCAAAAACAATGGAAGATTCTTTTTCCGCAGATATTGCCACAGTTCTTTTTTCTTGGCCATATTTTCCTCCATCCCTGACTTAATTGCCAGGATCGAGGCAATTGTCATCATGATCTCCAGATAACGTACCATGTAATGACGCAGCTTCCGGCTGCTGACTTTACTCAGATCACAACAGTCCAGCATCAGCTTTGTCACCAGAATCTGTTGATCAATCCGGCCGATCATCACCTGCTCGTTGACGGATTGATCCTCCCGCCCGATAAAATACCGGTAAAAATTCACATCCAGATAATATAACGTCTTCACATAAGGCAACGGCTGATAGACAAAAATATTATCTACATAAAAAGTATGTTTGGGCAGCTCCAGTCCGCAATCCCGGAGCATTTCCGTCCGGTAAACGACCGAGTGCATCAAAATATACTGTCCGAGGATAAATACTTTCACATCATCCCAGGTCATCAGCTCCCGTTTGGGCAAAGCCGTACGGTATTGCATTACTCTCTTATGTTTTGCCCCCTGTTTTTCATAGACAAAATTCGTCACCAGCATATCCAGGGTCTCATCACCATACACAAACCGCCGCAGTACCTCCATTACTTCCTGGTATGCTTCTGCATTGACCCAGTCATCACTATCCACGACTTTAAAATAAATACCGGTGGCAGCCCGCAGCCCAGCATTGACGGCTTCCCCATGTCCTCCGTTTTCCTGATGAATAGCACGGCAAATGCCGGGATATTTTGCCTCGTATTCATCAGCAATCTCTGCTGTCCGATCCTTGAGGGAGCCATCATCCACGATCAGAATTTCCACCTCATCCCCACCTGGTAACAGCGAATCAATACATTTCCTCATGTAATTTTCCGAATTATAGCATGGTATTGCTATCGATAACAGCTTCACGTTTTTTCTCCGTCCCTTCTTATCTTATTGGCAGCCCTCCTGCTGCTTCGCGTATATTGGAAAAATGCCGCAACCGCCACTGTCAGCAGCAAACCGCCAAGAGCAATTGCCCTCGGTTCCCGGCCTGTCAAAATTCCGGTACTCTCCCCTGAAAAATAACGGGTTCCGATAATTGCCGTCACGTTTGCCACTCCATGAAACAAGAAGCAACCCCACAAACTGCCACTGGCCTCAAAAAAAGCAGCGGCAATCGCCCCCAAAATCCCTGCATAAATTCCCTGGAGCAAGTTTCCATGGTAAAGGCCAAACCATATGGCAGAAATAACATTAGCTTTCCCGGCTGAAAGCTTCCCACGAAGC
Organism: uncultured Lachnospiraceae bacterium; assembly: GCA_910588125.1. Lineage (GTDB taxonomy): Bacteria > Bacillota > Clostridia > Lachnospirales > Lachnospiraceae > Brotaphodocola. The sequence goes on along the minus strand of CAJUPI010000055.1, from coordinate 6,238 downwards.
CTTCCGTATCCCAATCCCCGAAAAACCAGCTCCTCTGCTATTGGAATCACGAGCCCCATACATACAAGCTGAATGAATAAAGATGGCCGGTACAGCACATGCTTCACCTCATAATATCCTTCTGCCGGCAGTGGAAGCCAATATAATATTCCATTAAAAAACAGGCAGGCGCCCGACCCGGCCGCTATCACGCAAATCACCAGCCATGGATGCCATCGCCCTTTTTTAATTATGCTTTTTCTTCCGCGACAATACCAAAGTCCCAAAGGTACCGAAGCCAAAGCGGCAGCCACCGCAGTCAGAAACAGCTTTTGTTCCTCACCTGCTTCACGGGTAAAAAGCTCCCACGGCACAAACACCAGCTCCATCACAATCAGATAAATCAAAAGCGGAAGCAGCAACACCCACAACAGCTTCATAATATATGGCATGGTTTTCATGAAATATCTCCCCGCTAAACCGAATTCCCTGATTGCCCTTTCAATCACTCTAAAAACATGGGTTATGGCGCACCTTTCCTATTGTATCACAAAGTCATTGCTTTTTTCCACCCCAAATACTATAATAATATGGAAAAACTCCCACAGAAAGAAGGTTTTTCCTATGGCAAAAAAACGCATCGTCATCGCTTTGGGACATCATGCCCTTGGCACCAATCTTCCTGAGCAGAAGGCGGCTGTCACAGGTACTGCCCAGGTGGTAGCTGACCTTATACAAAAAGGGTGGCAGGTTGCTCTTGTCCACAGCAATGCCCCCCAGGTCGGTATGATCCATACGGCTATGAATGAATTCTCCCGGCAGCATCCAGGCTACACGGCCGCCCCCATGTCCGTATGTTCTGCTATGAGCCAGGGCTATATCGGCTATGATTTACAAAATGGCATCCGCTCCGAGCTGCTCCGCCGGGGCATCTACAAGCCAGTTTCCACGATTCTGACTCAAATGATGGTGAATCCTTACGACGATTCTTTTTATCATCCGATCAAAAAAATTGGACGCTATATGACCCGTCAGGAAGCCGACGCCGAAGAAGCCAAAGGCAATTATGTCACGGAAGTACCCGGCCGCGGGTGGCAGCGGATCGTCTCAGCGCCTAAACCAGTCTCTATTATAGAAATCGATGCGATTCGCGCCCTGCTCGATGCCGATCAGATCGTAATCTGCTGCGGGGGCGGCGGTATCCCGGTTCTGGAACAGGGTTCCCATCTAAAAGGAGCCAGCGCTGTCATCGAAAAAGATCTGGCTGCCGGGCTGCTGGCGACAGAAACAGATGCCGACATGCTGATGATCGCCACCAGCGTGACCAATGTTACCCTAAATTACGGCACACCGCAGGAAAAATCCATCAGCCACATGACAATCCGTGAAGCTGAGGAATATATCCTCCAGGGGCATTTCGAGTTTGCGTCCATGCTCCCCAAGATTGAGGCTGCCCTGGCCTTCCTCAAATCCGGCAAAAACCGCAAAACAGTCATCACTACTCTTGATAAAATTCTTGACAGCATGGAAGGACAGGCCGGAACTTGCATTGAAGCATGAAAACTTGCGAACAAGGGGGAGCCAAAAAAACAGAGGCGGGGACCCAATGTCATTACGTTTAGCTCTGAGAATGCTCAGCCATGGAAAAAGGGGCGGGAAGAGGCGGGAAAATGGTCTGCCGCTTTTGACTTTGCAGGGAAATTCTTGATCCCGAAACCGGAAAAAGCAGCGGACCATTTTTCAGCCTCTTCCCGCTCCTTTTTCCATGGCGTACCTGCAGAATCCCCTGTTTTTTGATTCCTCCCCTATTGGTGACGGTGCTTACAGATATTATTTCCTAACCGGAATCATTCAGAACCTATATATGCATTTTCACAGGTATGTGTTTTTCAGAGTACCAATTAAAAACAGAATCATTGGGAGCGCCGAAACTTGTCTAAATCACACTAATACCCATAAAAAATCTGTGCCATCGGCGAACTTTTATCTAAAATCAGGGTATTGTCCCCATTTTTCAGAGAAGCCTTTGCCGCGTCCAGTGAGCGGACAAAATTATAAAAATCGGCTTTATTCGCATCGTTGTAGGCGTTTGAAAGGATTTGCATATATTGAGCTTCGCCCTCTGCTTTGATTTTCTCTGCTTCTGCCTGCGCTTTCGATTTCATCACTGATACCTCTTTGGTAGTATCATTTTTAATCTTCTGTGCCGAAGAATTACCTTGCGCCGTAAAAGAAGCGGCAATATTGTTTCTCTCCGAGATCATCCGGTCATAAACCGCCTGCTTATTATCGTCTGGCATATCCAGGGACTTTGTCTCTACCGCCAGCACCGTAATTCCATAGCCGTCCAGAGAATCTCCGATATTTTCTTTGATATCCAATGCCAGCTTACCGTTTCGGTTTTCAATGATCTCCGCCTGATCCATATTGGATATCACCGATTTCATGGACGAGAACACAGAAGCAGAGATTCTTGACTGCGCCTGTGCCACCTGGCCATTCAAGTGCCTGGTAAACAAAACCGGATCGGAGATCCGCCACAGCACAAAAGCATCGGCAATCATACTTTTTTTGTCTTTGGTAATTACATCCGACTTGGGAATATCATAAATCTGCAGCTCTCTGGGAACTGACGCGCTGGTCTGCACAAAAGGAATTTTAAAAGATACGCCCGGAGTCTCCACCACCCGCACAATCTCACCAAACTGCCGAATCAGCTGGTATTCATCCGGATAAGTGATCACCACCGAGGCAAAAAACAGCACCACTGCCAGCATCATAATCAGTGCTGTGACGGCCTTACCTGCCTGCTTCATTGCGCCACCTCCCCGCTTTCTCCGATTGCTTCTTCTGCTGCCCCTTCATTCCCGGAAACATGATTTTGCGACGACGGACCAGAGGACACAAAAGTATCTAACGGAAGCAGCTTCTGAGTGCCGCTTTCATCTATCAGATAAACCCTCAGCCCCGGAAGCAGCTCCTCCATCGTCTCGTAGAACATCCTTTGCTTGGTAATCAGCGGATACTTGCTATATTCCGCATACATCTGCTCAAATCGGGCTACCTGCCCCTGAGCCTCATTCACACGCGCTTCCTTTTCCGCCTCTGCATTCTTGATGATCTGGTCACATTCTGCCTCTGCCTGTGGAATCTTCTCGTTGCGGTCCTTATTGGCATTGTTGATGGCAGTCTCTTTCCCCTGCTTAGCATTTTCCACATTTTTAAAGGCATTCATGACCTCTGTCGTAGGAGGGAATGCATCTTGTATCGTGATATTCACCACCGACAGGCCAATATCCTCTGCCATCATCCGGTTAGTCAGCTTCTCTTTGATCTCTGACTGAATCAGCGCCTTTCCGGTGGTAATGACATCGTCTACATTGTATATGCCTACCGTATCACGGATATAGGATTGCGCCAGCATTTTCAGAGTTGCCTCCGGATCGGCGGAAGCGTACAGATATTTCACCGGATCATTGACCATATACTCCAAATAAAAATCCGTATTGACGAAATTAAAGTCCTTGGTGATCATCACCGATTCTTCATCGATGGATTCCTTTGTTTCCAGCGTATAGCCGATCGGCATTCCCTTAATCCCCTTTGATACCATCCGTACCCGCTGGACAAACGGAATTTTAAAATGCAATCCGGCTTGAGACACCGCTTCGGCACTTCCCAACGTCACCACCACGGCATAGTTCTCTTCATCCAGCATGTAATAACTGTTCATGCCCGCCAACAACAAAAACAGCACAAAAAGCCCCAGGCCCAGCCCCCGAAACGGATGGAACCGGCGCACAGGATTGCCGTTTGAGTCAAACCGTTCCGGCTCCTTTTCTCTCTGTGGATCGCCGCTTTCTGCTTTCTGGCGGCCGCCTCCCGGGGTCCTTCCCGCGCCCAATCCCCCCGGGCCAAATAAATCCTCAAATGGATTTCTATTTTGCTTCATCTGATTTCAGCCTTTCTCTGCACACCTCCGGGTTTCTTTTCTCAATGATGGAACAGGCGAATTCCGGTAAAGGCCATTGCCATCCCATATTTATTGCAGGTCTCAATCACATTATCATCCCGCACAGATCCTCCCGGCTGGGCAATATAACGGACTCCGCTCTTATATGCCCGCTCAATATTGTCCCCAAATGGGAAAAACGCATCCGATCCCAGAGCCACATCCTTCATCTGATCCAGCCAGGCACGCTTTTCTTCCCGGGTAAATGCCGGCGGCTTCACCCGGAAAATCTTCTCCCAGGCGCCATCTGCCAAAACATCCATATACTCTTCGCCAATGTAGACATCAATCGCATTGTCCCGATCTGCCCTTTTGATCCCCTCCACAAACTGCAGGTTCAGCACCTGTGGCGCCTGGCGCAAAAACCAGTTGTCCGCCTTTTGGCCGGCCAGCCTGGTACAATGTACCCGGGACTGTTGTCCGGCCCCGATACCGATAGCTTGTCCGCCCTTGGCATAACAGACCGAGTTGGACTGTGTATATTTCAAAGTAATCAGAGAAATCAGCAGATCTGTCTTCGACGCATCAGGAATCACTTTATTGTCCGTCACCACATTTGCCAAAAGCTCCGTATTAATATCCAGATCATTTCTGCCCTGTTCAAATACCACACCGAATACCTGCTTTTGTTCAACCGGCTCCGGCTCATATGTCTCGTCGATCGCAATCACACAATAATTCCCATTTTTCTTCGATTTTAAAATCTCCAGCGCTTCCGGCTCATATCCCGGCGCAATCACACCATCCGATACCTCGCGTTTGATCAGACGCGCCGTATCACTGTCACACACATCCGACAGAGCAATAAAATCTCCAAAAGAAGACATCCGATCCGCACCTCTGGCCCGGGCATAAGCACTGGCCAGGGGCGAAAGCTCTCCCATATCGTCCACCCAATAGATTTTTGCCAGCGTCTCATCCAATGGCAGCCCTACTGCCGCACCTGCAGGAGACACATGCTTAAACGATGTGGCGGCCGGCAGCCCGGTAGCCTTTTTCAACTCCCGAACCAGCTGCCAGCCGTTAAAAGCATCCAAAAGATTGATATATCCCGGCCTGCCAGACAACACCTGGATGGGCAGCTCCTTTTCCTGGTTCAGAAAAATCTTAGCCGGCTTCTGATTGGGATTACATCCGTACTTCAGCTCCAGTTCCTTCATATTCTCATCCATCCTTCCTTTCATTGTCAACAATGGTTCCTCACCTATATTTTATTTACAATCCTGCTCTCATATCCGCCAGTGGCAATATCGATATAACGGACAAACAAAGAAACTTTGTTTTCCTCATTCAGGCTCTCCCACAACATCTCTGTGAAACCATCGATGTCATCCATCGTTCCCACCAGCTTCGGCTCACCCTCAAAGCTGGGAAGCGGATCACCGTCGCTTTGATAAGTATGGATAAAATGGCCTTCTCCCGCCAACGGATTCTCATAGGCAAAGGTATAGCGGCAGCATGATGCCGGATCGCCGTGATTGCTTTTCAGAATGGACATTGCATAGTTATATTTCCCGTTCTCAATATGCATAATTCCGGAAATTCTTGGTGTATAATTGGGAGCATCGGGCTCAAATTCCCGGCTGCGCAATGTCTGTTCAAATGTCAGCTGCTTATCCATCCCTTCATAAATCGTATCGGTCTGATCTCCGTTTGTCACAATCGTCTTGTTGCCCAGTACCCTCACCGGCGCATAGATAATAAGGCTCGGATCCTTTAATTTCGCCGGGTCAAACGCCTGGGTGCGGATCCCTTCTCCGTCCTCCACAAATATCCGGTTCCGGCTGTTCTCGCTTCTGCCCATAATAAAATAAGCCGTCACGGCTTTCGTCCCTTGTGGGGTTCTCCCGATCACAATTCCCCGTCCCGGATAGCTGTTACCTTTCAGCTCCTGTGCCAAAGAAAGCTTGTCCATCTTCTCATCCTCCTGTTTCCTTTCTTCTGATCTTCAAACTCTTCCTGCCTGACTTTTTATCTGCTTTGCCAAAAATCAAAAACCGCCTGAGTACCACAAATCATGGCGCCCAGGCGGCCGGCATCTCTTCTCTACGTGCTCCTCTGTGGTTCCCCACTATTTCCGCCAGTTGCACGTCTCATTTCATGATAATCCATTCTCCAGCCAAATGCAAGCACTTTTTTCAATTCGCTTCCGACCGTTAATTTTCCCAGAAGGTACGCCATGGAACAAGGAGCGGGAAGCGGCGGGAAATGGTCTGCCGCTTTTTCCGGTTTCGGGATTAAGAATTC
>CAJUPI010000054.1 GCA_910588125.1 uncultured Lachnospiraceae bacterium | reverse complement strand
TGAAGGAAGATGTGACTGAGATCATCATGAACATCAAGAACTTATCTATTAAGAATAACAGCGACAGCAATGAGGTAAAGACTGCCTACATTGAGTTTGAGGGAGAAGGCGTGATCACGGCGGCCGATATTCAGGCGGATCCGGATATCGAGATCATGAATCCGGAACAGGTGATTGCGACGCTCAGCGGCGGTACGGACAGTAAGTTCTATATGGAACTGACGATTTCCAAAGGCCGCGGATATGTGAGTGCAGACAAGAATAAGAATGAAGATCTTCCCATTGGCGTGATAGCGATTGACTCGATTTATACACCAGTGGAAAGGGTCAATATGACGATTGAAAACAGCCGTGTCGGACAGGTCATTGATTATGACAAGCTGACTCTGGATGTATACACCAATGGAACCCTGGCGCCGGATGAGGCGGTCAGCCTGGCAGCAAAGGTGCTCAGCGAGCATCTGAATCTGTTCATCGACCTCTCTGAGAATGCCCGGACAGCCGAGATTATGGTGGAGAAGGAGGACAATGAGAAAGAAAAGGTTCTGGAGATGAATATCGACGAGCTAGAGCTTTCTGTCCGTTCCTACAACTGCTTAAAACGAGCCGGTATCAATACCGTCGAGGAGCTGTGCAACCGCACACCCGAGGATATGATGAAGGTCCGCAATTTGGGCAGAAAATCGTTAGAAGAAGTTTTAGCAAAATTAAAGGAGCTGGGATTGCAGTTAAATCCCAGTGAGGAGTGAAGCGAAGCTTAAGCTTCCCCGGTGTGCCGGGCACGTAAGGCCGATGATGCAGTGCCAGGTACGGATAAAATGGAAGATGTGGTTTGGTAAGACCGATTGGCGCGAACTGCACTCCGGATAAATGGAGGAAAATAAAATGGCAGGTTATAGAAAGCTGGGAAGAACATCCAGCCAGAGAAAAGCATTGATCCGCAGCCAGGTTACCGCTTTGCTGTACCATGGAAAGATCCGCACCACAGAGGCAAGAGCGAAGGAGATTCGCAAAGTTGCCGAGGGGCTGATTGCCATGGCAGTAAGAGAGAAGGATAACTATGAGACCGTTACTGTCACCGCGAAGGTTCCGCGTAAGGACAAGGATGGCAAGAGAGTCAAAGAGGAAAAGAATGGCAGAAAGGTGACAGTCTATGATGAGGTTCAGAAGGAGATCAAAAAAGATAATCCTTCCAGACTCCATGCGAGACGCCAGATGCTGAAGGTTCTGTATGATGTGACAGAGGTTCCGAAGACTCCGGCTGGAAAGAAAAGAAATACCAAGTCAGTAGATCTTCCGGCAAAGCTGTTTGATGAGATCGCACCGAAATACGTATCGCGCAATGGCGGCTATACCCGCATTGTGAAGATCGGACAGCGCAAAGGCGACGGAGCCATGGAAGTGCTGCTGGAGTTAGTATAACTCGATGACGAATTGAGTAACGCCAACAGATGATTTTCTCAGAGTTAAACATAATGGCATGATGTCAGGGCCAAAAGACTATTTGCCTTCAATATCATGACATTGAGTATTAAACAGACTATCAAAAAATAAAAAGTCAGCTCCCTTTCGTATCCGGTGTCCGATTGTTTACGAACATTGGATGGGGAAAGAGCTGCTTTTTTATTTTCTGCTTCCTCCCCCCAAGGCGTACCTTTCGGATTAAAACGTATCCTCCGGACAATGTCATTAAATTTAGTTCTGAGAATACTCAGCCATGGAACCAGGAGCGGGAAGCGGCGGGAAATGGTCTGCTGATTTTGACTTTGCAGGAATTCTTGATCCCGAAACCGGAAAAACAGCAGACCATTTCCCGCCGCTTCCCGCTCCTGGTTCCATGGTGTACCTTCTGAGAAAATTAACGGAATGACATTTCCCTCCAGATCAACTATTTTCTGAAAAACTTACTTGGCTTTTCTCCAAACTCCCGTTTAAACGCTTTCAAAAAGTTAGAATAATCATTAAAACCACATTCCATATAAGCTTCAGTCACGGTTTTTCCCTGTATCAGCATATTCCGGGCAATGGTCAGCCGTTTTTTCATGATAAACTGATAAAGAGAAAGCCCGGTAAATTGTTTGAATTGATGGCTTAAATAATATTTGCTCAGATAAAACTGTGCTGCTAAATGTTCTAAATTGAGATTTTCCTGGTAATGGCTGTTGATATAGGTAACAATCTGGTTGATTTGCTTGTTTTCGGTTACACTATGGTGGGCGGAATCCGAGATCTCATAGTAAGCCCGGCTGAGAAGAACAAGGATTTCGATAATAGAAGAATAGGCCATTACACGGTTTCCCAGGCGTTTGCCGGCCCGTTCTTCCTCAATGGTATGACAGACGGACTGGATTTGCAAAAACTGTGTTTCTGTGGGGCGGAAAAGGCGGTAATTGCGTTTGGCTGCGTCCTGGAAGCAGGAGGTCAGATCTTCTCCCACATCGCGCAGCCGGTTGAAGAGGCTGTCATCTAACCAGATCACGATCCGCTCATAGGGAGAACGGGAAGGGTGAATCTCCGGGCGATGAATATCGCTGTTATTGGTCAGCAAAATATCGCCGGGACGAAGCTCATAGGTTCGGCCCTCAATGATATAATTGACATCTCCGGAGATAAAAATATAGATCTCATAAAAAGCATGCTGATGAAAATCGACCGAGAGAGGGGAGTCGCTGCGATAATGGTGGTATTCATAATAACGCTCCATCATAATCTGACAGTGCGTAAATTCATCTGTATACATGTTTTATAAAAATCTCCTCTAATTTTGTCAGTATTTGAATTATACAGCAAGATTTACCATATTTCAATAAAAATGTACCATGCAAAATTAATGAAAAGATGATATACTATAATTACGAAAACGTAAAAGACGACCAAGAAAGGAGAACGTGTTATGCAGATGACATTTCGTTGGTACGGCGAAGGGAATGACAGCATCACACCGCAGGATATCAAGCAGATTCCTGGTGTGACCGGGCTGGTGTGGGCGCTGCACCACAAGCAGGCGGGGGAAGTATGGACGGTGGAGGAGATCGAGGAAGCCCGCAGGCAGATTGAAGGTGCCGGCTTTAACATGGATGTAGTGGAGAGTGTGAATGTCCATGATGATATCAAGATCGGGCTACCTACCAGAGATCAATATATTGAGAATTATAAAGAGACTCTGCGCAATCTGGCAAAATTTGGGGTAAAGGTGGTTACTTATAACTTTATGCCGATTTTTGACTGGACACGGACGGATCTGTTTCATCCGATGGAAGACGGTTCCACGGCGTTGTTTTATGAGAAGTCGAAGATTCAGGATGATTATAAAGAGATGGCCAAGTACATTCTGGAGAATCTGCACGGCATGACATTTCCGGGCTGGGAACCGGAGCGTATGGCCCAGTTGGACGAGCTATTTGAAAAGTATCGCCCGGTTACCAAGGAGAAACTGTGGGAGAACCTGAAGTATTTTCTGGAAGCGCTGATGCCTACCTGCCATGAGACCGGAATCAAGCTGGCCATTCACCAGGATGATCCGCCGTGGGATATTTTTGGTCTGCCCAGGCTTTTGGTGGATAAAGAGTCTATCGGGCATTTCCTCTCCATGGTGGATGATGACTGCAATTGCCTGTGCCTGTGTTCGGGTTCTCTGGGGGCTAATCCTGAGAATAATGTGCCCGATATTATCCGTACCTATTGCGATCGGATTGCCTTTGCCCATGTGCGCAATGTGAAGCATTTTGCCAATGGCGATTTTACGGAGGCTTCTCATCGGGATTGTGACGGTGATGTGGGAATCCTGGAAATCATGAAGGCATATCATGATTGTGGCTACGAGGGATATATCCGGCCGGATCACGGAAGGCATATTTGGGGTGAGAAATGCCGTCCGGGCTATGGATTATATGACCGTGCCCTGGGAATCATGTATTTGTGGGGCTGCTGGGATATGCTGGAGAAATTGGAGAAGTAGAGTGCGGTGAGCGAAAGGAGACAGGGTTTGGAACTTTCATTAAAGTCAATTCAAAATAAGGAAAATTGGAAGGGTTATCATCTTCCGGAATATGATCCGGTAAAGATTGCGGAGAACACGGCGAAAAGGCCCCAGTGGATTCATTTCGGATCCGGAAATATTTTCCGTATTTTCCCGGCTGTGATCTGTCAGAGGCTGATCGAGCAGGGGGAAATGGATACCGGGATTGTATGTTGCGAGGGATACGATGATGAGATTATCACCAAATGCTTTCGTCCCTATGACAACCTGACCATCGGGGTGACGCTGAATCCAGATGGAAAGCTGGACAAGGAGATTGTGGCGTCTATGTCAGACAGTCTGACCATGCTTCATGACAGCGAACAGATTACCGGTGTGATGAAGGAACCCTCTTTGCAGCTGGTGTCCTTTACCATCACAGAGAAGGGATATTCTCTCAGAAATGCCAATCATGAGCTGGTGGGGGCAGTGTTAGCAGATATGGAAGCAGGGCCAAAAGGCTGCCAGACCTTTATGGCTCAGTTGACGGCTATGTGTGTGGAGCGGGGGCGTGCATGTGGAAAGCCGTTGTCCCTGGTCAGCATGGATAACTGCTCTCATAACGGTGAAAAGCTGCAGGCGGCAGTGATGGAGATCGCCAAGGCGTGGCTGGACAACGGAAAGATCTCTGAGGCGGATTATGAATATCTGGAGAAAGAGATTGCTTTTCCGTGGAGTATGATCGACAAGATCACACCGCGTCCGCATCCGGTGGTGGAAGAGCAGTTGATTGCAGATGGTGTGGAGGGAATCAGCCCCTTTGTCACTTCCAAGCATACTTACGTAGCGCCTTTTGTCAATGCAGAGAAGCCGCAGTATCTGGTGATTGAGGATCAGTTCCCCAACGGCCGGCCGCCGCTGGAGCATGCAGGCGTGATTATTACCAGCCGGGATATCGTGAATAAGGTGGAGAAGATGAAAGTATGTACCTGCCTGAACCCGCTTCATACCTGCCTGGCAGTTTATGGCTGCATTCTGGGCTATACTTCGATTGCGGAGGAGATGAAAGATCCGCAGCTGAACCGCTTCATCGATCGGATGAGCCATGAAGAAGGGATGCCTTTTGTGGTAGATCCGGGGGTCATCGATCCGGAGAAGTTTTTGGATGAGGTGTTAAAGGAGCGGTTCCCGAATCCGTTTATGCCGGATACTCCACAGAGGATTGCCACCGACACGTCTCAGAAGCTGTCGATCCGTTTTGGGGAAACCATCAAAGCATACATGGCCTCGGCAGACAGAGAGGCTTCGGAGCTGAAGCTGATACCGTTAGTACAGGCGGGATGGCTGCGCTATCTTATCGGGGTGAACGATGCTGGTGAGGCATTTGAAATCAGCCCGGATCCGCTGCTTCCGGCTATGAAGGAACGGCTGGCAGGGATGGAGCTGGGAAAACCGGTGGATAAAGAGCAGCTTCGCCCAATTCTGTCGGATACTACCATTTTTGGTGTCGATCTGTATGAATGCGGCCTGGCAGAGAGAGTCATCGGGTATTTGGAAGAAATGATGATCGGGCCAGGAGCCGTGCGGAAGGTTTTGGAGAAATACGTCGGCTAGAAGCCCAGAAAAGATAGGCATTCTCTGAAAAAAGAAGCAAAATAGCCTGTCAGCCATTTCTATATTCTGTGTTCATCAAACGGGACGTGGATATAGAAATGGCTGGCATTTTTCGGCGTACTAAAGAAACGATAAAACGGGCAGTAAAAACCATCGGCTGCTTAGCTATCCGGTAAATTACCGTGCATTCTTATAAATTTCCACTGCATCTTCTACTTTTAATTTTTTTGCAGAACCCGTACGACTTCCACAAGCAATCATACATCGGTTTGCCATATCAAGAATTTGTTTATCGGATGGCATAATACCAAGTTCGCGCATATTTGTAGGCATACCAATACTACGATAAAATTCTTCCACAGCGCAAATACCGGCTTCTGCAATTTCTTTATCAGTTCCCTCTAACGTTATGCCCATGACATTTCTTGCAAAACGAACAAAGCGGGGCAGGCAATCTTCGTAAACATATCTTGCCCAACTTGGCCAGATCGCTGCAAGGCCAGCTCCATGTGTCACATCAAACATTCCGCCCATTTCATGCTCAAGCTTATGTGTCATGAAATCGCCGCCGTCATTTCCGCATCCGGTCAAATCATTATGTGCTAGACTCCCTGCCCACATGATTTCGGAACGGGCATCATAATGATTGGGATTATCATGCAAAATAATCGCGTTTGCCATAACTGTACGCAACAAGGCTTCGGCAATGGCATCTGTAATTTCTAAGCTTCCGCCATTGGTAAAGTAACGTTCCATTGTATGCATCATAATATCCACACAACCGGATTCTGTCTGATAATCGGGAAGAGATATTGTGTATTCGGGATTCATAATAGCAATTTTTGGCCGTGCAAGGTTATCGTCATAAGCACGTTTTTCACCGGTTTTTTCATTAGTGATGACACAGCCTTTAGATGTCTCGCTGCCAGCGGCAGCAATTGTTAATATGCTTGCTACAGGAAGACATTTTGTGGCAGTTCTGACATGCTGAAACAGTTCCCACACATCATGCTCTGGTTCCGCCAAGCCATAAGCGATGGCTTTTGCCGTATCAATAACGCTTCCTCCCCCGATAGCTAACAAAAAATCAATATTATCCGTTTTTCCAATACGAATGCCTTCGTATACTTTGTCTAACCTTGGATTAGGAACAATACCTTCAAGTTCTGAATAGGATATGTCTTCTTGTTTCAAGGAATACCGGATCTTATCCAAAAGTCCGGAACGACGCGCGCTATTCCCCCCATAAACAAGCAATACATGAGACGCCCCCAGCCTTTTGAGCTGTTTTCCTGTTTCCTGTTCGGCACCCTTACCAAAGATCACTTCTGTAGGGGAATAATAATTAAAATTGTTTGCCATAATAGACTCCCTCTCTTTTCATATAGTGTTCGCTGCTTGTAATAATATTATAATTTATTATTTCGCTTAATAATATGATTTTTAGGACTATATATAGAAATATACCGCCAATTTTGATATAATAATTCTAATAATTAATAATGATGGGGGATGCGATTGTGAAATCATTTCTTATTGACGAAAATCAGGTGGAGCAAATTGAGGGCATGACTACGGAATACCCTTATTGCCTGCATCAATGGGATTTGACAGATTTTATTGTTCCATGGCATTGGCATGAAGAATTAGAGCTTGGGTATATTGAAAAGGGCACTAGCAAAATTATAACAGTCAGTGCAGAATATATAGTCCATCAAGGAGACGGTTTTTTTATTAACAGTGATGTGATGGATATGAAAAGAAATGCTGTCCCAGGAGAACAGGCACTGGAAATCAATCACATATTTCATCCCGTTTTTTTGAGCGGACATTTTAAAAGCCGTTTTGATAAAAAATATCTGACTCCCATCATAAATAATCACCAGATAGAAGTTTATATTATTCGAAGAGGGCAACCAATATCTGATAAGATACTTACAAACCTTTGCCGGCTGAAAGAATTACAATCATATGAGAATATGGAATTTCAAACCAGAAATATTCTGTCTGAAACCTGGCTTTTGCTTTTAGAAGATATTCGGCTAAATTATAAAATGAATAAAACATTAAAATTTGAACAACCAGACAGAATTCGAAATATGCTTTCTTATATTCACAGTCATTATAAAGATAAAATTACAGTAACGCAAATTGCAGACGCCATAGGGATAAGTGAACGGGAAGCTATACGAAGCTTCCGCAAAAGCCTTAATCAAAGCCCGATAGAACACTTAATTTCCTATCGTCTTAATGAAGCAAAGAAAATGCTGCAAAACAGCGAGCTGCCGATAACGGAGGTTTGCTATCAATGCGGATTCTCTGACAGCTCTTATTTTGGAAAAACATTTCGCAAGGCATATGGGCTCACTCCAAGAGAATTTCGTTTGGCTGTAAAAAACAAATAAAACTATTATCGCATAATGTATGGACGAGGAGCCCGCAATCTCTGGGATTGCGGGAATGGAAGATGTCACCTCGTGACCCCGTTTTCACACAGCTCAGCGCCGTAAGTGTGCAGACCTACCGTGAGGATTCAAGATTTTCATAGTAGCCAGTTTTTTTCCGGTAGAAGAGGACTGACATTATCATGGCAATGCTCCAGCCGATAGGCCAGGCAGCCCAAATACCGATTGCTGAATTGGCCCAGCCGGAGAGGAGGAAGGCGAGAACCACCCGCAGGATCAGATCGGTAAAGGTGGCAACCATGAACTGTCCCATGGCGCTTACTCCGCGGAGAATGCCGTCAGCGACTAATTTGGCGGAGACGACGAAATAAAACGGGGAGAGAATCCACAAAAATTGCCTGCCTGTCAACAGGGCGGCGGCAGATTCTGTTTCCATAAACAGAAGGAGCAGGTATCTGCCGGACAAGATATAGAGAATGCAGAAGGGAATGCATAAAATCCATACTATTTTCAGTCCGGCACGAAAGCCCTCCCGGATGCGTCCGTATTGGTGGGCGCCAAGATTTTGGGCGGAGAAATTGGAAATTCCGTTGCCGATGGTGGTAAAAGATGTGATAACCAGGTTATTCAGTTTAACAGCAGCAGAATAGCCTGCCATGACAGAGGCGCCAAAGCCGTTGATCACGCTTTGGATCATGATATTTCCCGCCGAGATAAAGCTTTGCTGCAAAATGCTGGGGATAGCGATGATCATGATTTTTTTTAGGAGCGCCAGATCAAAGATGGGTGCTTTTTTCGCTGTGGGGATTTTGCCAAGCCTTGTCCATACGGTGAGGACGGCCAGAAGGCAGCTGACACCTTGACAGAGAAACGTTGCCCAGGCAACACCTGCCACTCCCATGTGGAATACCTTTACAAACAATATATCTACGATAATATTGGAGGTGGAGGAGACGGCCAGGAAGTAAAAAGGAGTCTTGGAATCACCTAATGCGGAGAAAATCCCGGTTGCAATATTATAAAAGAACACAAAAGGCAGCCCCCATACATAGATATCCAGATAAAGGCGGGAGTCTGCCATTACTTCCTGGGGCGTCCGGATTAAGCGCAGCAGCGGGGTGCAGCCAAGAATACCGGCAAGCATCAATGACATGCAGAGGACGGCACTGAAAATACAGGCGGTGGTCACGGCGGTTTTTAGCCGTTCATATTCTTTGGCGCCGAAAAGCTGTGAAACGATGACGGAGCAGCCCATATTGCAGCCGAAAGCAAAGGCGATAAAAATCAAGGTGATTTCGTAGCTGTTTCCGACGGCTGCCAGAGCATTCTCGCCGATAAATTTTCCAGCCACCAGACTGTCGGCGATGTTATAAAGCTGCTGGAAGACAATGCTGCCAAATAGTGGCAGACAGAATTGCCATAATACGGCCTCGGGTTTTCCGGTTGTCAGATCTTTGTTCATAAAATGAAGTCCTTTCTGCTTTTTGTCCATATATCAGTGAAAGAAAGTAATCTTTACACAATATCCGAATCGTATTATAATACAGTCCAAAAGATATGAAAAATACATATAATATATCATAGGAATATAAAAAAGATATGGATATCAATTTTGAGTATTACAAAATATTTTATTATGTGGCAAAATATGGCAATATGACAAAGGCTGCCGCTGCCTTGGGAAGCAATCAGCCGAATGTAACACGTATCATGAAGCTGTTGGAAAGACAGCTCAACTGTAAATTATTTATCCGCGAGGCAAGGGGAATCAGTCTCACGGAGGAGGGAGAGCGGCTTTACTCGCATGTGGAGATCGCATATCAGCATTTACTGAATGCACAGAAAGAAATTAGCAGACGGGATTCGTTGGGCTGCGGCACCGTGGAAATAGGGGCAACGGAAACAGCGATTCATCTTTTTCTGTTAAAGGTACTGCATGATTTTAAAGAAGAATATCCGGGAGTAAGAATCAAAATCCATAATCATACGACACCAGAAACGGTGCGGCATCTGGTAAACGGCAAGCTGGATTTTGCGGTGGTCACGACACCTTTTGATATGCCGAAAACCATCTCCTGTGTAAAGGTGCTGGATTTTGAGGATATACTGGTAGGCGGCGTACAATACCGGCATCTATGTGAGGAATCCCTGAAGCTGGAGGATTTTATAAAACATTCATGGATTGGACTCGGCCGGGGAAGCGCAACCTATGAGCTATACCGGAATTTTCTGATTGAAAATAAAATTGACAGGGAACCGGATATGGAGGTGGCAAGCGCCGATCTGATGCTGCCGCTGATTGAAAACAACCTGGGAGTTGGTTTTGTACCGGAAAAACAGGTATTGCCTCTGTTGGAGGAGGGGAGGCTGGTGAAGATACCGGTAAGCTTCCGGATTCCCGGACGCGCCATACAGATTGCGGCGGATAAAGGGCGGGGAAGAGGTTTGGCGGCGGATGCCTTTTACCGGTATATAAAAAACCGGTGAGTTTGATTATCACAATTGTTAACTATAAGGAATAAAATGGTTGACAATTGAGCGGCTTTCGGTTATCATGGTTTACGATATATTGTGGAAAGCGGCTCAAAAGGAGGTAAAGAAGAATGATTAAAAGCAGACAGGAAGTAAAAGGGCAGGGGATACAAAGGAATGAGACGAAGAATATGATATTATGCGCCATGTTTGTAACATTGATTGCGGCAGGGGCTTTTATCAAAATTCCGATTCCGGTAGTGCCTTTCACCCTGCAATATTTGTTTACCATGCTGGCAGGACTGTTGTTGGGAGGAAAGCTGGGGTGCCTTTCCGTCAGCGTATATATTCTTTTGGGGCTTTTGGGGCTTCCGGTGTTTGCCCAGGGAGGTGGGATCGGATATATATTTCAGCCAAGCTTTGGCTATATCATTGGCTTTGCGGCAGGCGCCTATGTGACGGGGGCGATTGCCAATGGAAAGGGGAATCCCGGCTATCCGCGCCTTCTGGCGGCCAATTTTATCGGGCTGGGGATTGTATATTTCTTTGGAATGGCTTATTATTACTTGATGAGTAATTTTTATCTGGGAACACCTATTGGACTGTGGCCACTGTTTTTGTATTGTTTTCTTTTGGCGGTGCCGGGGGATATTGTTCTTTGTATTGTGGGAGCGGTTCTTGGAAAAAGAATGATTCCTGTTATCAGGGCGGAGAGGATATAGAGATGAATGTTAAGACGTTAGGCAATGAGGTATTAGCCGGGAAAAGGATTTCGGCCGGGGAGGCTCTGTGGCTGTATTCGCAGCCTTTGGAGGAGCTGAGTGAGATAGCGGATGGAATTCGCCAACATTTTTGTTCTAACCGGTTTGATATATGTACGATCATAAACGGAAAAAGCGGCCGGTGTTCGGAGAATTGCCGTTTTTGTGCCCAGTCGGCTCACAATCATACCGACGCTGCCGAATATCCGTTGCTGGAGGCGGAGGAAATCTTGGAGCAGGCGAGGGCGAATGACCGCCAGGGGGTGCTGCGGTATTCCATCGTCACCTCAGGAAAAAGGCTGTCGGATCCGGAGGTTGACCGGATGTGTGAGGCGGTGCAACAGATTCGGGCAGAGACTGGGATTTCGGTGTGTGTGTCCTTTGGCCTTTTAAACGAGGGACAGTATCGCCGGTTAAAGGCGGCCGGGGTTGTTAGAGTCCATAATAATCTGGAGACATCCCGGAGAAATTTTCCGAATATCTGTACGACCCATACCTTTGAGGACAAGCTTTGTGCCATTCGCGCTGCCCAGGCGGCCGGACTTTTTGTGTGCAGCGGGGGAATCATGGGGCTGGGTGAGACGGTGGAGGATCGGATTGATATGGCACTTACTCTGCGGGAGCTGGGCATAAAGAGCGTCCCGGTCAATATGCTGAATCCGATTCCTGGTACGCCCTTTGAGAAAAATGAAAGGCTTACTCCGGAGGATATGCAGCGAATTGTGGCAACTTATCGTTTTATCCTGCCGGATGCAGATATTCGATTGGCAGGTGGCCGGGGGCTGATGCCGGATAAAGGCAGTGCCTGCTTTCGCTCCGGCGCCAATGCTGCCATTTCCGGGGATATGCTGACAACGGCAGGAATCACGGTAGAGACGGATTTGCGGCTTCTGGAAAAACTGGGATATGAGGTGAGACGGGAAGATGGGTGAGAGATTGAGAAAAGAGCGGGAAAAAAGCTTTGGTAAGCAGCAGAAATCAAAGAAAAGCCTGTTCATTACCGGAACCGGAACGGATATGGGAAAGACCTATGTGGCCGGACTGATTCTGAAAAAATTACATCAGTGCGGATTGTCTGCTGCCTATTATAAGGCAGCCATGAGCGGGAATGAGCGCCGGGCAGACGGGAGCCTGATTCCCGGAGACGCCGTTATGGTAAAGGAAATGTCAGGCATCAGTCAGCCGCTGGAGGAGATGTGTCCCTATGTCTACGAAAATGCGGTTTCTCCTCATCTGGCGTCCCGGATGGAGGGCAATCCAGTGAACCTGGAGCAGGTGAAAACGGGATTTGAGGCGGTTTGCGCTCAATATTCTTATGTCACTATGGAAGGTTCCGGCGGGATCCTATGCCCGATCTGCTGTGATGAGGAGGAGATCTGGCTGGAGGATATCATCAAAGCTTGTCAGCTGGGGTGTGTGGTGGTGGCCGATGCAGGGCTTGGCACGATCAACCATGTGGGATTGACGGTGTTTTATATGAGAGAGAAAAAAATCCCTGTAAGAGGGATTATCTTTAATCATTATGAACCGGGAAATACGCTTCATGAGGACAATCTAAGGATGTGTGAATATCTGACTGGCGTGAGGGTAGTGGCCTGTGTCAGGGACGACGAGAGAGAATTGGATATTTCTCTGGAAGCTTTAAAATCCTTATATGAGTAGGAGGAAGTATGATCTGGTATCCCTATGAACAAATGAAAACCATGAAGGAGCCTTGGAAGATTGTGGACGCTGAGGGCGTTTATCTGGATACGGGTGAGAGAAAGCTGATCGATTCGGTCTCCTCATGGTGGAGTGTGATCCATGGCTACAAGCATCCGGAGCTGAATCAGGCGATACTATCGCAGGTGGAGAAGTTTTCCCATGTAATGCTGGGCGGACTGACTCACGAGCCGGTGGAAAGGCTTTCTAAAAAGCTGCAGAGCTGGCTGCCGGGGGATTTGGATTATTGCTTTTTTTCTGATTCCGGGAGTGTGGCGGTGGAGGTGGCGCTGAAAATGGCGCTGCAGTATTATATGAACCGGGGGGAGGAGCAGAGAACCATGGTTCTGGCTCTGGAGCATGCCTACCATGGAGACACGTTCAAGACCATGGAAGCCGGAGATGACGAAGATTACCATTTTGTACTCAAGGCTTATGGCGCCAGCCCGTATGTGAAGCATATCCCCACAGAGATAACGGCTTTGGAGGAAGCGTTTTTACAATACCGGGATCAGCTCAATTGCCTGTTGGTAGAGCCCTTGTTACAGGGGGCCGGCGGAATGCGGATGTATGATGTGTCATTTTTGAAAAGGGCCAGGGAGCTGTGTGATGAGTATGGGGTATTGCTGATTTTTGACGAGGTGGCAACCGGCTTTGGCCGCACAGGAAACCGGTTTGTGGCGGATCTGGTGTTGCCGGATATCCTGGTTTTGGGGAAGGCTTTGACTGGCGGATATATCGGCCACGCGGTTACAGTGGCAAATCGAAAGGTTTTTGAGGGCTTTTATGATGATAATCCGGATCACGCGCTGATGCATGGACCTACATTTATGGGCAATGCCCTGGCATGCTCTGTGGCATTGAAATCAATTGAGATTTTTGAAAAAGAGGACTATATGTCCAGGATCCGCAAAATTGAGTCGATTACCCGGCGGGAAATGGCGGGTTTTTGTGACCCAAGGGTGAGAGAGGTGCGGATCTTAGGAGGCTGCGTCTGTCTGGAGGTGAAGGATGCCGCAGTTCTTAGAGGATATCAGCAGTTTGCCTTTGAGCGGGGAGTTTTTTCCAGGCCGTTTTTGAAATATCTGTATGCCATGGTTCCTTATGTGATTGAGGAAGAAGAGCTGGTGCAGGTGCTTCGGTGCATGAAGGAATGGTTTGAAGTAAAGTAACAGCAATCAATATCAGGCGAATTTTTTGGATCTATGTTTTAATAAGATCTGAAAGGTTCGCCTGATTCTCTGTAAACGGTGACCTGCAAACAGACAGCTTGTAATATGCCCTGGATTGAGATAAAATAGCATTATATCACCAGAAATGAGATACTGCAGGATACCTTCATATAAAGCAGCAAGTGGTTTGCAGGCAGGAGAAGGTTTAATGAAGAAGGCATACACGGAAGGGGCCGCCATGAAAGAACAGATTCTAGAATTGATTGAGGGAGAAGACAGAAAAAATCCATTGACTGATGATGAGATAGCTGTCCGCCTAGGAGTCAACCGCAAGACTGTCACACTTAACCGGCAGGAAGCGGGGATTGCGGATTCCAGGGAACGGAAAAGACCGTTTTTAAAGGCCAGGCTCCAGGAGTTAATGAAAGTATTTCCTGCTATGTCTGAACGTGAGCTGACCAGGAGGCTAGAGGAAGAAGGGTTTGTTGTGGGGAAGTATGTGGTCGGCAGGCTGGCAGAAGAAATTCGCCAGGAATGTCCGCAGATGGCAAACAGAAAGAGAAAAACTGTGACAGAAGCCAGGAGCAGAGGAGAGGCCGGCACAGACCGGCCTGTTGCTGTTGCAGCGGAAAAGCCAGATGCCAGTGTGTTTCGGAATTTTATCGGCTACAGGGGCAGCCTGATGAATCAGATTTCCCAGGCGCAGGCGGCGGTCCTCTATCCGCCCAAAGGGCTCCATTGTCTGATCTATGGGCCGTCAGGGGTAGGGAAAAGCTACTTGGCGGAGCTGATGCACAGTTTCGCCTGCGGGACAGAAAATTTTGGCCAAAATCCGCCGTATTTTGCTTTTAATTGTGCGGATTATGCGGACAATCCCCAACTGCTGCTGGCTCAATTGTTTGGCTATAATAAAGGAAGCTTTACAGGAGCAGACAGGGATCGCAAGGGCGTGGTGGAGCTGTGCAATGGAGGAATACTGTTTTTGGACGAAGTGCACCGCCTTTCGCCGGAGGGACAGGAAATATTGTTTTATTTGATGGACAAAGGGAAATTTCGCAGGCTGGGGGAGGTGGACACTCAGCGGGAAAGCCATTTGATGATCATCGCCGCCACAACGGAGAATCCCCAGAGTTCTTTGTTAGTGACTTTTCGCAGAAGAATTCCCATGATTATTGAAATTCCTTCTTTACGGGAGCGCCCACAGGAGGAATGCCTGGAATTTATCAGCAACTTTTTCTGGCAGGAAGCCAGTTTGCTGGGAAAATATATTGTTGTGAAAAAGGAAGTTTTGCAATATCTCATGAGCGTTGACTATGTGGGAAATGTTGGCCAGGTCAAGTCAGACATCAAGGTATGCTGTGCAAAGGCATTTCTGGAAAGCAAGCGCCGAAAACAGGAAACTATTGTGGTGGATTTTGCGTGTTTGACTGGAGATTTGAAAAGCGCTCACCTGGCGGATGACTCGAATCGCAATCCGCGTTTGTCTCAGGAGGATATGCATTTTTACCCGGAGGAAAGACCAGGAGAGCAAAGACAAGGGGAGGAGCTGAAAGATTGGGATATTTACAGAATATTGGAGCGCACCTATGATCGGCTTGTACGTGCGGGAGTCAGTGAAGGGGAGATTAACAGCAGGCTGACAGCAGAGATTGAGACGCAATTTTCTCAGGGGATCCGCCAGATTGAGCGTTCCCGTTTTAGCGGAGACGAAATGGAAACTATTGTGGGCGGGGAAATTATGAAGGTAACTCGGGACATCTATCAGATGGCAAGAAAATATTTCCCCGATTTGCGGGAAGCGCTTTTATGCCCGTTGGCTGTACATATGAAAATGGCGCTTCAGAGAAGCGAGGGTAAAAGCCGGGTGGCAACAAGAGTACAGGGCCTGAAGGATCGTTACCGAAAAGAATATGAGGCGGCGGAGTCGATTTGGCAGGAAATCAGCCGGAAATATTATCTCAGTATGCCTGAGGAAGAGATCGGATTTCTGGCCATGTATCTGTACCGGTTCCGGGAACATGAGGAGATCGGGAAAAACCGTATTCGAGTGTTGGTGGTTTCTCATGGAGCTGTGGCGTGTGGGATGGCAGAGGTGGCGAACGCAGTTTTGGGAACTGATTATGCCAAGGGGCTGGAGATGAATCTGATGGACTCCCCGGCAGAAATGACGGAGAAGGTTATTCAGGCTGCTTTGGTATTGAACCAGGGAAAGGGAATTATCATTTTGGCTGATATGGGTTCTTTGATGCTGGTGGGGGATAAGATCCGGGAGCGTCTGGGAATTTCTGTAGGGATTGTGGGGCGGACAGACACCATGATGGTGATTGAGGCAGTGCGCCGGACCCTTTGGACAGATGACAGCCTGGAGCAGATTGTGGAGGCCCTGGATGTGAAGCGGTTTGCGGCGGCGAGGGAGACAGGAAGGAGGCCGAATAAAAAGGCAGTGCTATGTCTGTGTATTACCGGAGAGGGTTCGGCAAAGCTGCTGCGGGATTTTGTGGAGGAACGCTTAAAGAGCAGCCTGGGCGGAGTCGAGGTCTTGGTTCGGGGATATATTGAGGCGGCTGATGTCAGCCAGATCATCCGGAAAGTGGAGGAGAGCTATGAGATTTTAGCGATTGTGGGAACGATTGATCCGGAACAGGAGAGATATCCTTTTTTATCCCTTCAAAAGGTTTATTCAGGGGATGGCCTGAGTATACTTCGAAAGATTTTAAAGCGCCGCAAGCTAATGGAGGAAAATGACCTTAAAGAAGTAATCCATTCCCGTTACATTTCTATATCCGCCGACAGAAGATATAAGGATGAGCTGCTGGATGAGATGATTGGCAGGCTGCTGGAAGATGGATATGTGGAGCCGGGATTTCTGCTTAGCGTGTACAAGCGGGAAGGTATGATGACCACCGTACTCAATGGAGGTATTGCGATTCCCCATGGAAGCCCGGAGCATGTCCGAAAACCGGTCATTGCGGTAACAAAATTGGACACACCGGTAGCTTGGGACGGGATCAATACGGTGGATTTGATTTTTGTCCTGGCGTTGGATGAAAAGTCAAAAAAATATTTTGAGCAGTTATATCAGATTATATCGGATGAATCCATGGTTTCTGCCCTACGCGAATGTAAAAGGCCGGAGGAAATCTATCATATTTTATGTAAAAGTACAAAATCAGACAAATAATGGCATTGTTCTTGCTCTATATAGATGGTGAAAGGAGTGAGGACGATATGGAAATTCAGAATTTTCCCAAAGTAACGGTCATTTTAAGAGGCTACACTTATCCGCAGATTCGGACGGTTGTGAAAAATCTTGTGGGAAGTAAACTGTGCTCTGTCGAGATTACCATGAATACGCCCGGAGCCCTGGAAGCGATTGAAAAAATCAGCCAGGAGTTCGGGGATTCTGTTATGGTTGGCGCAGGTACGGTGCTTACCTATAAGGAGGCGCAGGCGTCGATCGGGGCAGGTGCGGCCTTTCTTTTGTCTCCCACCATGCTGGACAAGAAGATTCTGGATCTGTGCAGAGAGAGGAATGTGCTTAGCGTACCAGGGGCATTTTCTCCCACAGAAATTAAAAAGAGTTTTGAGGATGGTGCGGACATTGTGAAGGTATTTCCGGCAGCCAGATTGGGGAGCAAGTATCTGTCGGATATCGCAGCGCCTTTAGGGAAAATGCCGTTAATGGTAGTGGGAGGAATCGGGACTGCCAATGTTGTGGAATATTTTCAGGCAGGCGCGTCTTTTGCAGGTATTGCCTCTGGCATTTTCAGCAAAGAGGATATCTTCAATCAAAATGAAGAGGGGATTCAAAAATCCATCCGTGAGATGGAGAATAAATTGCGGGAGTTGGAAGGAGAGTGATGGTATGAGTATTGCATTTGATCAATCCTTGATTCTGAGGATTGAAAATGCGAAAACGAATACGGAGGTTCTGACGCGGATGTGTCAACATCTCTGCGAGAAAGGGATTGTCAAAGATACTTATTGCGAGGCAATCCTGGAGCGGGAGAGGAATTTTCCTACCGGATTAAATACTCATGGAATCAATATAGCGATTCCTCATGCAGATGTATGCCATGTGAATACGGCATCGCTGTGCGTGGCAGTACTGGATCCGGCCGTGGATTTTCATGCTATGGATGAGCCGGAGGATGCGATAGCGGTGAGCCTGGTGATCATGCTGGTGCTCACAGAACCCCACGGGCATCTGGAAATGCTGCAAAAGATTGTGGGGCTGATTCAAAATCAGGAGGATGTGAAGCAGATAATAGTGGCGGAGGATAAGAGTGCTATTGAGACAGTAATCCGAAGATATCTGCTGGAGGCATAAAAGCCCGGAAGTAAAGCTTGGGGATTCATTTGGACAGGGCAGCAAAACTTTGAAACAAGGACAAACAAAAAGGAAAGGAAAAAATTATGAAGAGAGTATTAGTAGCGTGTGGAAACGGGATTGCAACTTCTACAGTTGTGGCGACTAAGATTCGGGAGAAATGTGAGGAAAACGGTGTTGCGGTTACAGTAAATCAGTGTAAGCTGTTGGAAGTGGAGTCGAAGGCGGATGATTATGATCTTCTGGTAACTACCGGGAAATTTACCGGCGGTACGGTGACGATCCCGGTAATCACGGCAATTTCTTTGCTGACCGGGATCGGCGAGGATGCGACTCTGGAGCAGATTGTGGAGGAGCTGAAAAAATAACAGAACAGGATACGAAGAAAAAGAAAATGCAGTAATATGAGTGGAGGAAGGCAATATGCAGATATTTTACAGTATTTTTAATGTGATCCTGGATGCCGGAGCGACGGTCATGCTTCCTATTATCATCACCATTGTGGGGCTTGTTTTTGGTGTCAGGTTGGGAAAGGCATTCCGCTCGGGATTGATGTTGGGGATTGGTTTTGCCGGTATTAATCTGGTAATAAATATGATGAAGAGCAGTATCGGACCGGCGGCTCAGGCAATGGTTGAGAATTTTGGAATACATTTGGATATCCTTGATGTTGGCTGGGGTTCCATTGCGGCAGTGACCTGGGCATCACCGATTATTGCCTTATTGATTTTTGCGATTTTGGCAACCAATATAATCATGTTGGTATTGAAGATCACGGATACGCTGGATGTGGATATATGGAATTATCATCATATGGCGATCGTGGGAATCCTGGTATATTATGTGACCAAAAATGTGTTTCTGGGGGTTTCTGCCTCGGTAGTCATGGCAGTGATCTCGTTTAAGCTGTCGGATTGGACGGCGCCGCTGGTAGAAGATTTTTTTGGTATTCCCGGGGTATCGCTTCCTACTATGTCAGCATTGTCGAGCGTGATTATCGCTGCGCCGCTAAACTGGGTTCTCGATCGGATACCAGGCGTGGATAAGTTGGATTTCAGCGTAAAGGATGCTAAGAAGTATCTAGGGATTTTTGGCGAACCCATGATGCTGGGACTGATTTTTGGCTGTGTGATCGGAGCGCTGGCACGCTATTCTGTGTCAGAGATACTCACTCTTGGGGTAAATATGGCGGCCGTTATGGTACTGATTCCCAAAATGACATCTCTCTTCATGGAGGGGCTGATGCCAATCTCGGATGCGGCAAAGAAATTCTGTCAGGAAAAGTTTAAAGGCAGAAATCTGCTGATTGGCCTGGATGCAGCAATTGTTGTGGGAAATCCGGATGTTATCACAACCTCCCTGATTGTCATCCCGTTGACAATCCTGATGGCTGCTATATTGCCGGGAAACAGGGTATTGCCTTTTGCTGATTTGGCGGTTGTGACTTTCCGTGTGGCGTTGCCGGTGGCTATGACCAAAGGGAACCTGTTTAAGAACATCATCATCGGTTTGTTTTGCACGGCGGCGATCCTGTTGGCAGGTACAGTGACTTCTCCGATCCTGACGGCGCTTGCCACAGAGGTTGGCTTGGATTTGGGAAGCAATATGATAACCTCGTTTGCAGGCCCCAGCCTTACGGTGAGCTATCTTATTTATACTGCTTTTACAGGAAATCTTTTCATTTCCATCCCGGTTATGGTCCTTGTGATCGGAGCCATATGGTTTATGATGGCCCGTAAGGGACGCCGGAGCATGGCGGAAGCATAAAGGAAAATGTTTTGGTATTAAAATAGTTATGAATAAATATAAACGCAAAAAAGAGAAAAGGAAATAATGATGAGAGCGATTGATAAGCTGGAACCCTTTCAAAGAGCGATTTCAAAGGCCCATCTTGCTTCGGCGGGCGTATCTATGGATGCCTTGGACACAAAGCCGCTCATTGCGATTGCTAATAGCTGGAATGAGATCTGCCCTGGCCACGAGCCGCTGAAGCAATTGGCAGAAGAGGTAAAAAAAGGAATCCTAGAGGCTGGCGGCGAGCCGGTGGAATTCAATACAGTTGCCATGTGTGACGGGATTGCCCAGGGACATTCAGGAATGCGTTATTGCCTGCCCCATCGTGAGATTATCACGGATTCGGCGGAGGCTATGATTTTAGGAGAAGGCGTATTTGACGGCGTGGTTTATATGGGTTCCTGCGACAAAATTGTGCCGGGAATGCTCAATGCGGCGGCGAGGATTGATTTGCCATCCATTATTGTGACGGCCGGCCCCTGCTTTGCCAAGATTAAGCCTAATGAGTCAAAGGAGCTTCGCCAGCGCTTTTTGCGGGGAGAAATAACAGAACGGGATGTGATTGAGGGGACTTTACAATATTACACGGGGCCGGGGATTTGCCCGTTTTTGGGTACGGCCAATACGATGGGGGCATTGTGTGAGTCGTTGGGTATGATGCTTCCGGGAGGCAGCCTGATTCCTTCCAGTACCAGTATGCGCCGTTTTTCGGCCAGAGAGTCGGGGAGGGCAGTGATGAAACTGGTAGAGAGGCAGATTACGCCGTCACAGATTATGACAAGGGAAGCTCTGGAGAATACGATCACGCTTCTTAGCGCCATTGGGGGTTCCCTGAATGCTTTGATACATCTTCCGGCGCTGGCGGCCGAATTGGGGATTGAGCTGGACTGGGATGATTTTTCTGAGATCACTACGAAAACGCCAGTGCTGACGGCGATTGTACCTAACGGCAATGAGACGGTGGTAGATCTGCATTATGCCGGTGGAATTCCAGCTGTAATGAAGGAATTGAGGACGGTGCTGCATCGGGATGTAATGACAGTGACTGGCAGGACTCTGGGAGAAATCCTGGATGAAGTGGCGGATGGTGACAGGAAAACGATACGAACTATGGAAGAGCCGGTATCAAAGGCAGACGGCATTCAGGTGCTTTATGGAAACCTGGCTCCCGATGGGGCACTGGTGAAAACTTCGGCTGTACCGGAGGATGTTCGCGTATTTACGGGGACGGCAAAGGTATTTAACAGTGAAGATGAGTGTTATGCGGCATTTCGTGAAAAACAGATTCATGAAGGAGATGCGATCATTGTCCGTTATGAAGGGCCAAAGGGTGGTCCCGGAATGAAGGAGCTGCACCGAATTACAGAGATCATTAAAGGAATTCCGCGGACAGCGGTGATTACAGATGGAAGATTTTCCGGAGCCAGCGGCGGGCTCAGCATCGGATATTTATGCCCGGAGGCAGCAGATGGAGGTCCTATCGCACTGGTTCAGGACGGGGATAAAATCTCCGTGAATCTGGGGAAAGGACAAATCCTTCTGGAAGTCAGCGATGAGGAATTAAAACAACGGAAAGCAGAGTGGAAGCCGGTAGAGCGCGCAAAGGAGAAGGGGTTACTCCGCCGGTATGCACAGACAGTCAGTACGGCCAGGAAAGGCGCAACTCTGAAGTAAACCTTCATGTTTCGGGGAATGTGCAGAAAACGGGAGTGGAAGATGTCGCTTCGTGCCCCCGTTTTCTACACAGCTCAGCGCCGGAGTACTCTGTTTTGGTGCATGATGATTTTGCCGCCACACAACGGTTTTTTATTAACCGCCGGACGGAATGAGAATCTTTTTTTATACGTAGTGATACTTTTCCCTGTTCTTATAAAGAAAAACCAGTGCTACAATCATGGTGACTAGTTCTGCTATCGGTACTGCAAGCCATACCCCTGTTACGCCCCAAATATTCGGCAATGTAAGCAACAGCACTGTAATCAGTCCGAAAGTCCGCAGGAATGACAAAATTGCTGACAGCTTCCCGTTTGATAATGCTGTAAATGTGGCAGAGGTAA
>CAJUPI010000053.1 GCA_910588125.1 uncultured Lachnospiraceae bacterium | reverse complement strand
GCATCACACGCATGGGGTCGCAGGTTCGAGCCCTGTTGTCTCCATTTTCTCTGCCATAAAGAGTGACAGAGAAGTGATCAGGGGACATAGCTTAGCTGGGAAAGCGCTACGTTCGCAACGTAGAGACCGCGGGTTCGAATCCCGTTGTCTCCATATTGTCAAAAAAGAAGATCCTCCCCAAAGCGGGAGGGTTTCTTGTTCTATAGGAAAGTGTGTCCTATAGAACAAAAAGCTTCCGGGGATGCGCGCAAGCCGGATTATTTTTTATCGGGAGTGGCCTTGAAGTTTCAGGGCTTTTTATTTTATTTCTGCGAGCAATGGGCTAGGTGCCGTGCTTGCGAGGCGAAGCTAGTCCTTTAGGGTACGGGCATTTGACTAAAATTCAGAAAAATAAGGAGTGGGATGGATATGATAAAGGACCATATCTATGATGTCAGTGGAGATTGGCCGGGAAATGCTTTTCTTGCTGCAGGAAAAACGAATATTTTATTTGACTCCGGCATGGCTTGCTGCGGAGACAGGTTGGTAAAAAATATTGAGGGCATTTTGCAGGGGAAATCTCTTGATTATGTGTTTTTGACGCACAGCCATTTTGACCATGTTTCAGGGGTTCCGTATCTGAGAGCAAAATGGCCGGATATAAAGGTATATATAGCGCCCCATGGGAAAATGATTTTGGATAAGCCGTCTGCTCTGCGAAGAATCCGGGAGATGAATCAGGCGGCAGCCAAGGATCAGGGAGTATCAAAGGTGCAGTATCGGGATGAGGATCTATATGCGGATGATGTGCTGGCAGACGGTCAGCTCTTCCGGTTTGATGAATGGAAGATTACGGCGGTGGAGACCCCAGGCCATACACGGGATAGCTTTTCGTTCCTGATTGGGCATGATGAATGTAGCCGGAAGATATTATTATGTGCAGAGACCGCAGGAGTTTATGCCGGAAACCATTGCTTCAGCCCTTGCTTCTTGCTGGGATATGATATGTCGATAGCATCGATGAAAAAGATGCAACGTCTCGGCGCCGATTTGCTGGTTTTTGCCCATACGGGATTTGCTGGGGAGGACAAGGCAGAAGATACCTGGAATCATTGTTTTGCCGAACATGAGCTGGCAATTCAAAGAATCCGTACAGAGGCGCGAAAGGATATACCGCTGGAAGAAAAAATAGAGCATCTTGCCGTGTACTACTGGCCGGAGGAATTGCGGAAATACCAGCCTTATGAGGCGTATGCTGTGAATATGAAAAGTATGCTGGAGCATTGATGGGACAATCAGGTATTGCATTTGTGTTTGATTTATGATATGATGTAAAACATCGTGAGAAGAGAGAGGTGAAAGGATGAGAAAATAGTCGGCTTTTGAAACATGAACCAGTTACCGGCAGAAGGATGGGAGTCCTGCTGCATTTTCATGTTGCCAGAAGCGGATTATGATTCTCATAACCTTTCTTTTTTGTGTCTGTAAATCGGTGTGTTCTAACACCTGTTTAAGCGGAATATTCCCCACAAAAAGGTAAAGAAAAGAATCAGAATCTTTCGCAGGAGCCTTGTCAATAAGGCGTGATAATGCTGGCGGCAGGAGAACTTCGGAAGGAGGAATGCTTATGTCACAGATTCAGGTTGCGAATCTTACCTTTGGCTATGAGGGAAGCTTTGACAATGTTTTTGAAAATGCGTCATTTATGATTGATACGGATTGGAAATTAGGATTTATTGGCAGAAACGGCAGGGGTAAAACCACATTTTTGAGATTATTGCTTGGAAAATACGATTTTCAGGGCACCATATTGGCATCTGCAATATTTGATTATTTTCCGTATTCGCTGACAGAAGAAATGATGAGGCAGTGTGCTTCTGAGTGGTTAGAGGCGTTAAAGCCTGGCAGTGAGGAGTGGCGGGTAATCTGCGAGCTGACAAAGTTAAATGCTGCGGCGGATTTGTTATACCGGCCTTTTTGGACACTGAGCCAGGGAGAGAGGACGAAAGTGTTTTTGGCGGTTTTATTCTCCAGGGAGAACGATTTTTTGCTCATTGATGAGCCTACCAATCATCTGGATCAAGAATCGCGGCAAACAGTAAAACAGTATATTCAGGGAAAAAAGGGATTTATACTGGTATCACATGACCGGGATTTACTGGATGCCTGTATCGATCATGTGTTGGTTCTGAACCGCAAATCGATCGAGGTGCAGAGCGGGAATTTCTCCAGCTGGTGGGAAAATAAAAGCCGTCAGGATCACTTCGCAAAAATGGAGAATGAAAAACATCTCCGGGAAATAGCGTCGCTGAAAAAGGCGGCCGATCAGGCCGGACGTTGGGCAAAAAAGAGCGAGAACAGCAAAATCGGTTATAATCCAATCAAAGAGCCGGATCATGCTAACCGGGCCTTTATTGGTGAAAAAACCAGAAAGCTGCAAAGCCGGATGATACAGTATGAGAAACGGATGGAACGGGAGGTTGCAGCTAAAAAAGATCTTCTGTGTGATGTAGAGAATCCCGTTTCATTAAAACTAAATCCACTGTCTTATCACAAGGAACTACTGATTTCCGGCAGAGATTTAAATATTGGCTATGAGGGAAGCCAGGAGGAGATTCTAAAAAATTTTTCTTTTGAATTGCGACGAGGAGAACGGGTATTTCTGCACGGAGAGAATGGCAGCGGAAAATCCACATGGATAAAGATCCTGCTGGCGGCCAGACATCTGCCGGTAGAAGAAAAGATTGCGATCCGCTCGGGAGAGCTTCAGATTGGCAGCGGCCTGACGCTTTCTTACATCAATCAGGATACCAGTTTTCTGAAAGGTAAAATTCAGGGATTCTGTGATCAGCATGAGCTGGATGAAAGCCTTTTTTGCACCCTTTTGCGGCAGCTTGACATGGAAAGAAGCCAGTTTTCCAAAAGAATGGAAGAGTTTTCCGAGGGCCAAAAGAAAAAAGTTCTGCTGGCCGCCAGCTTGATGACGCCTGCCCATTTATACATCTGGGATGAACCCCTGAACTACATTGACGTATTTTCAAGAATGCAGATAGAAGAACTTTTATTATCCTGCCAGCCGACTATGCTTATCGTAGAACATGATATCCGCTTCCGCCAACGGATTGCAACACGAGTAGTAGAACTATGAGATATCCATACTCTCAATGGACAAGAGGATATCTCCTTTTTCCCTGGTTGAGCATTCACAGAACGAAACTTAAGGACATTGCGTGCCACGAAAGCATTTCAGGAAGCCCTTGCACTTTCTCTGGAAAAATTGTAAAATGAAAACAGCCCACAAGTCATAGCCCAAAATGGAAAGGACAGAATATATAGGATGACTTACTATTTAATTGACTACGAAAATACGGGAGAGTATGGGCTGAATGGATTATCTGAACTTGACAGCAAGGATCAGGTGGTGATTTTTTACAGCGAAAATGCCGATAAAATGAGTTTTGATCTGCATCGGAAATTGCAGGAGTGCCATGCGGTTGTGGAATTCCGCAAGATCACAACGGGCAAGAAGAATGCTCTTGATTTTCAACTGGCAGCGTATCTGGGATATTTGATGGCTAAAGAGGAGAATAGCAGATTCTGTATTGTCAGCAAAGATCTGGGATATGAGGTGCTCTTAGAGTTCTGGAAGGATAAAAATATCAAGCTGATCGATACGATCTCCACAGAGACAAAAAAGACGGTAAAGGAACGCGGCGAGCTGGAGGAGAATCTGCGTCAGGTGATACCCGGAGAAATTGTGGAACTGATCCTTCCATGCATCGGGAGCGGCAAAAGTAAGCTGTTGGTGAACAATTTGCTGGTGAAAAAATACGGCAGTAAGAAAGCCGGGGAACTGTACAAGAGGATCAAGCCGTTTTTAAAGGAGAAAAAATGACCCAATTAAGCACATTGTGTTATCTGGAACGGGACGGCAAATACTTGATGCTTCATCGGACCGTGAAAAAGAATGATGTAAACAAGGATAAGTGGATCGGAGTAGGGGGGCATTTTGAGGCAGATGAGAGCCCGGAGGAATGCCTGCTGCGGGAGGTTTGGGAAGAGACCGGATATACGCTGACCGCTTACCGGTATCGTGGCATCGTGACCTTTGTATCGGGTGACGGCGTTACCGAGTATATGTCGTTGTTTACAGCGGATGGTTTTACCGGAAAACAGCAGCCTTGTGAGGAAGGGCAGCTGGAATGGGTGGATAAGCAGGATGTCTGGCAGCTGAATATCTGGGAGGGAGATAAAATTTTTTTCCGTCTGCTGGAGGAAACGGAAGAATTTTTCTCTCTGAAACTGGTATATGACGGCTTTGGCGTTTTGGTTTCTGCGGCATTGAACGGTAAAAGTATGGAGCTGTTTGACGTGCTGACCAGAGAGGGTGTGCATACCGGCATTGTGCGGGAGCGGGGAGTTGCTCACCGGGACGGCAGTCCTCATGCCACTTCCCATGTCTGGGTGATACGTGAAAATGATCGAAGCGGTTACGATCTTCTGCTTCAGAAACGAAGCGCCAATAAGGATTCGAATCCGGGGTGCTATGATATCTCGGCCGCCGGGCATGTGGCTGCCGGAGATGACTATCCTGCGACAGCGTTACGGGAGCTTAGGGAGGAATTGGGAATCCGGACGGATCTGGAAAAGCTGCGCTTTGCCGGCTTTCACCGGGGCGGGTTCGAGGGTGTATTTTATGGAAAACCGTTCCGGGATTATGAAGTCAGTGCCGTATATATCTATCAGGAACCAGTAGACGAGCAGGAGCTTTGCCTGCAACAGTCGGAGGTGGAAGAGGTTCGCTGGATGGATTACCGGGAGTGTGAGGAGATGGTAGGATGCGGCGGCCTGCCAAACTGTATCTATGAAGACGAGCTTTTACTTGTGGGCAGATTTTTGGGATTGGCGTAAAAATCATTGATCTCGGCACCAATGAACAGGATACAGATGCAGAAATACAGCCACAGCATCAACAGCACGACACCGGCTAGGCTTCCGTACATGTAAGAAAAATTGCTGAAATTGGAAAAGTACAGAGAAAATCCATAGGAAAACAGCAGCCAGCAGACGGCTGCAAAAACGGCCCCGGGCAGCTGCTGCCAGGGGTCTTGTTTTTTTGCCGGAACAATCGTATAAAGCAATACAAAGGCAAATAAAAACAGTACAATAGCCAATAAGCTCCGAAAACTGATCACATGGCGGGTGATGTTTGCGAGAAAGGGAAAAATACGAATCAAAAGCTCCTGAAGGGAGCTGCCAAATACCAGCAATACCAGGGAAACTACACAGACAACCATAAAGAGAAAGGTATAGCCGGTGCATATCAGGCGGCGGAGCAGATAACCACGCCTTTCCATACTGCCATAGATTCGGTTTAATCCGCGCTCAATTCCCATCATACCACGGGCGGCAGACCAGAGGGCTAGCAGGGCGGTCAGAGAAAGCATGGTTCTGGGAGATTTCAGATATAAATCGTCAATGATACCGAGAACCAAGGCATCCAACATATCCGGAAGGAGCCGGACTAAGAGATATTGCAGATCTGACTTATTGACCGATGGAATGAGCTGAATCAGCGTTAAAAGCAGCATAAGAAAAGGGAAAAAGGCCAACATTAAGAAAAAGGATGCCTGGGCCGCATAGACGGTGATTTCATCCTTGCCATATTTTTGCCAGATTCGGATACATTTTAAGGTAAAGCTGATCATGGACAGTCCCCATTGGTTTCTTATTTTAAATTATAGTAACATGGAGAGCAGAAAATGACAAGGAGGGAAAATCATAACAGAGGGGGGACCGAACCAAGATATGAAATCGTGAACCGGGGCGGAACAGAACCATGGTGCGAAAAAGCTCTTGTGGATGAATTATTCTTATGATACAATTTCCACAGATAAAACCCGAAAAGTGGTTTGGGAACGATGGAGGGCATTATGAAAAAACTGCTGAAGTACTTAAAGGGCTATGAGCTGGAAAGCGTGCTTGGCCCGTTGTTTAAGATGCTGGAAGCCAGCTTTGAGCTTTTCGTGCCTTTGGTAATGGCACAGATTATCGATGTCGGAATTAAAAATCAGGATGTGTCTTACATCTTGAAAATGGGCGGGATTTTGCTGCTTCTGGGAATCGTTGGGCTCACCTGTTCGCTGACGGCCCAGTTTTTTTCGGCAAAAGCTGCGGTAGGGTTCAGCACGGCACTGCGCAATGAGCTGTTTTCCCATATTGGGCATTTGTCATACAGTGAACAGGACGTAATTGGGACGGCCACATTGATTACCCGCATGACAAGTGATGTGAACCAGGTACAGTCAGGGTTGAATCTGGCATTGCGCCTGCTTTTGCGCTCCCCGTTTATTGTATTTGGCGCTATGGTGATGGCATTTACGGTAAATGCAAAAGCAGCCATGGTGTTTGTGGTGGCGATTCCGGCGCTCAGTGTGGTAGTATTTGGGATCATGGCGATCAGTATGCCGCTGTATAAGAAGGTTCAGAGGCAGTTAGATCAGGTGACGCTGGCCACAAGGGAGAATCTCACCGGGGCACGGGTGATTCGGGCATTTAACCGTCAGGAGGATGAGATTTCCCGGTTTGATGCGTCCAACGATCTTTTAGTACGCTTCCAGATCTTTGTCGGGAAGATCTCGGCGCTGATGAACCCGATCACTTATGTAATTATCAACCTGGCTATCATTGCTGTGGTGTGGATATCCGGCAAGCAGGTGGATGCGGGAATTATCACTCAGGGTGAGACCGTGGCCCTGGTCAATTATATGTCCCAGATTCTGGTAGAGCTGATTAAGCTGGCAAATCTGATCGTATCGATATCTAAGGCGCTGGCTTGTGCGAACCGGATCAGTACGGTATTTGAGGAGAAAAGCAGCATTATTGATCCGGCGGCAGGACAAGCGGATAAGCAGGCAGGAGTTGTCGGCCGGCCATCGGAAGAGCTCGGCTCCGTTCCGGAAAAGGTTCGCTTCCGGCAGGTGAATTTTGCATATAAAAGGGCAAAAGAAGATTCCTTGATTCAGGTTGATTTTACTGTGAAGCAGGGGCAAACGATCGGCATTATTGGCGGTACTGGCTCTGGAAAGTCTTCGCTGGTGAATTTGATTCCCCGCTTTTATGATGTACGGGAGGGGGCGGTGTTAATCGACGGCCGGGACGTGCGGGAATATCCGTTGGCAGAGCTTCGTCAGAAGATAGGAGTAGTACCTCAGAAGGCGGTGCTTTTTAAGGGGACCTTGCGGGAAAACATGAAATGGGGGAAAAAGGAAGCCAGCGATGAGGAGATCTATCATGCCCTGGATCTGGCGCAGGCCCGTGAGTTTGTAGACAGCAAGGAAAAGGGGTTGGATCTGCAGATTGACCAAAACGGAAAAAACCTTTCCGGAGGCCAGCGCCAGCGTCTGACGATTGCCCGGGCTTTGGTGAAGCAGCCAGAGATTCTGATCATGGACGACAGTGCATCTGCCCTGGATTTCGCCACAGATGCCAAGCTGCGGCGGGCAATTCGGGAGGGCACGAAGGATATGACCGTTTTTATCGTATCCCAGCGGGCAACGACGATCAAAAATGCCGATCAGATCCTGGTGCTGGACGACGGCCATATAGTAGGATGCGGGACCCATCCTGAGCTTTTGAAGAGCTGTGAGATTTACCGGGAGATCTGCCTGTCCCAGTTGTCAGAAGAGGAGGTGTTGTAAAGATGAAGCTGTCGTTAGGAACGCATAGATCGACGTTGACAAGAATTTTGAACTATATCGGCGCTTACCGATGGCTGGTGCTGTTTTCATTGTTGCTGGCAACGGTGACCGTAGCCACCACGCTTTATGCTCCGATCCTGATAGGAGAAGGGGTGGATCTGATTCTGGGGCCAGGCCAGGTGGATTTTGCCGGCTTGCTTTCTATTTTAAAGCAGATCGTAGTAGTTATACTGATCACGGCGTTTGCCCAGTGGCTGATGAACCATATCAACAACCGGATTACTTATCATGTAGTTAAGGATATCCGTACAAAAGCGTTTAATCATCTGGAGGTATTGCCTCTTGGCTATATCGACTCCCATCAATATGGCGATGTGATCAGCCGGATTATTGCTGATATTGATCAGTTTTCCGAGGGGCTTTTGATGGGATTTACCCAATTATTTACTGGCGTGTTGACGATTTTGGGTACTTTGGGCTTTATGCTGGTGGTGAATCCGTTGATTACCATTGTGGTGGTGTTAGTTACGCCGCTGTCATTGTTTGTGGCCAGCTATATTGCCAGAAAAACGTTTGCCATGTTTCAGTTGCAGTCGAAGACGCGGGGAGAACTGACTTCCCTGGTGGATGAGATGATCGGAAATCAAAAGGTGGTGCAGGCTTTTGGCTATGAAAGGGAGGCACAGCAGCGCTTTGAAGAGATTAATGAACGATTGCGTTTTTGCAGCCTGCGGGCTATTTTCTTTTCCTCGATCACCAATCCGGCAACCCGGTTTGTCAACAGTATGGTATATGCCAGCGTGGGGGTGGCCGGAGCATATGCTGCGATCCGCGGGATCCTGAGTGTGGGACAGCTTTCGATTTTTTTGAGCTATGCCAATCAATATACCAAACCGTTTAATGAGATATCGGGGGTGGTGACAGAATTGCAGAATGCGTTGGCATGCGCGGCGCGGGTTTTTGAGCTGATAGATGAACCGCCGATACCGGCGGAAGATTCCGATGCTGTCATTTTGGAGGAAGCAAATGGCAGTGTGGAGCTGAAGGACGTAACCTTTTCTTATAATCCCCAGGTGCCCCTGATTGAACATTTAAATCTGGATGTAAAGCCGGGACAAAGAGTGGCCATTGTGGGGCCGACGGGCTGTGGGAAGACGACTTTGATCAATCTGTTAATGCGTTTTTATGATGTAAACAGGGGTGTCATTCGAGTATCCGGCTGGGATATCCGCCATATGACGCGAAAGAGCCTGCGTGGAAATTACGGAATGGTTTTGCAGGAAACCTGGCTGAAATCTGGTACGATTCGGGAAAATATCGCTTATGGAAAACCAGACGCTTCTCTGGAGGAAATTATTCAGGCGGCAAAAGAGGCGCATGCCCACAGTTTTATTAAGCGGATGCCACAGGGATACGACACAGAGATCACCGAGGATGGCGGCAATTTGTCCCAGGGGCAAAAACAGCTTCTCTGCATTGCCCGTGTAATGCTTTGTCTGCCGCCGATGCTGATTCTGGACGAAGCCACCTCTTCCATTGATACGCGTACTGAGATCCGTATCCAGAAGGCTTTTGCCACCATGATGCAGGGGCGTACCAGCTTCATTGTGGCCCATCGTTTATCCACTATCCGGGAGGCAGATGTGATTTTGGTCATGAAAGACGGCCATATCATTGAACAGGGGACACATGAGGGATTGCTGGGGCAGAATGGATTTTATGCAGACCTGTATTGGAGTCAGTTTGCGAGGTAAGACGACAATTTTTTAGAATAGTTTTATAAACAAATTCAGGTTCTTATGGTATACTAAATATATGAAAGAAAAGAAGCTTTCCCCCGTCCTGACGGAAAGGAGGGTGCTGTTATGAAGATGCGCACGCGGTTGCTAATCGCGTTTCTGACCTTCAGCATTTTGCCGATTGTCTTTGCCGGAATGCTGATTTCCATGAATAAATTATTTTTGCTTTACCGGTTTGAGCATTTTGAGCCGGAGGTAAGGAGTATGGTAGGTCAGATGCTGATATCCGGCGTGTTTATGCTGGTGTTTGTTTCAGCGGCGTTGACGATGTGGGTATACCGTTCTATCATACGTCCGATCAGTAAGTTACAGGAAGCAGTCAGGAAGATTCGGGACGGCAACCTGGACTTTACGATGGATGTGGAGGAAGATGACGAGATTGGACAACTTTGCCAGGATTTTGAAGAGATGCGGATTCGCCTGAAGGAGAATGCAGAGGAGAAGATTCAGGATGATATAGAAAGCAAGGAGCTGATCAGCAATATATCTCATGATTTAAAAACGCCGATTACCGCCATCAAAGGATATGTAGAGGGGATCATGGACGGAGTGGCTTCTTCTCCGGAGAAACTGGATAAATATATCCGTACCATCTACAATAAGGCAAATGACATGGATCGGCTGATTGACGAGCTGACGTTCTATTCCAAGATCGATACCAACAAGATTCCGTATACCTTTTCCAAGATCAATGTGGATCAGTATTTCCGCGATTGTGCGGAGGAGGTGGGGCTGGATATGGAATCCCGCAATATCGAGTTCGGATATTTTAACTATGTCAGTGATGAAGTGATGGTGATTGCCGACGCCGAGCAGATGAAACGTGTGATCAATAATATTATCGGCAACTCGGTCAAATATCTGGACAAGGAACGTGGGATGATCAATATCCGTATCAAGGATGTGGGAGATTTTATCCAGGTGGAGATCGAGGATAACGGACGGGGGATTGCGGCAAAAGATTTGCCCTATATTTTCGATCGGTTTTACCGCACGGATTCCTCACGCAATTCCTCTCAGGGTGGCAGCGGGATCGGGCTCTCGATTGTCCGGAAGATCATAGAGGACCATGGAGGAAGAATCTGGGCCACCAGCAAAGAGGGCATGGGTACGGAGATGCATTTCGTTTTGAGAAAATATCAGGAGGTTTTACAGCATGAGCAGGATACTGATCATTGAGGATGAGACCAGCATTGCGGAGCTGGAGCGGGACTATCTGGAGCTGAGTGATTTTGAAGTAGAGCTGGAGGAGGACGGCTCAAAGGGGCTGAAGCGAGCGCTGGAGGAAGAGTTTGACTTGATGATTCTGGATCTGATGCTTCCGGGGATGGATGGGTTTGAGATTTGCAAAAAGTTCCGGGAGGCGAAAAATACGCCAATTATCATTATCTCGGCAAAGAAAGAGGATATTGACAAGATTCGCGGCCTGGGTTTGGGAGCCGATGATTATATGACGAAGCCATTTAGCCCCAGTGAGATGGTGGCGCGGGTGAAGGCGCATTTAGCGCGCTATGAGCGTCTGATTGGCAGCGGTAGCGTGGAGAACGAGGTGATCGAGATCCGCGGACTGAAGATTGATAAGACGGCCCGCCGGGTGTGGGTGAATGGGGAAGAAAAGAATTTTACTACTAAGGAGTTTGATTTGCTGGCTTTTCTGGCACAGAATCCCAACCATGTGTATACCAAGGAGGAGCTGTTTTCTAAGATCTGGGATATGGAGTCTATCGGAGATATCGCCACGGTGACGGTTCATATCAAAAAGATCCGCGAGAAGATTGAGTTTAATACGGCAAAGCCCCAATATATAGAGACGATATGGGGCGTGGGATACCGTTTTAAGGTGTAACTAGAACTTAAGATAGCTGTTAACCCTTGCATTTACAATGAAAATCCTATTTTTATCTTTGCAAAATCTTCTTCTATACTACCGAAAATACTGCTAAATTTTGCCTTCCGTTTTGGAAGGCTATTTTTTTGTAAGTATTGAAAAAGCCTGATTCCGTACTTGTTAAAATTTTTAAGATGCTTACGTGTTTTTAATAATATCGTAAGTTTTTTTCTCTTGCCGCCCGTGGCAATTTATGGTATAAGTGTATTAACAATATTAGTACACTTAAATTTATGACTAAAAAAGAGGTAGAAAAGGTATGGAAACTGTTGGGAGAAAGGAGAATATGGATGATTCTGCTGGATTTAAAGGACAGCCGGCCGATCTATGAGCAGGTGGTGGAACGGCTTCAGGAACTGATGATGCTGGGAATCCTGGAAGAAGACAGCCAGATGCCTTCGGTGAGAAGCCTGGCTATGGAGCTGTCCATCAACCCGAACACGATTCAGCGTGCGTACGGGGAGCTGGAGCGAAGGGGATATATCTATTCCGTGAAGGGGCGCGGCAGTTTTGTAGGCAGTATCCGTAAGCTGCATGAAGCGAAAAAGGCGGAGCTGGAGGGAAAACTGGGGGGGCTGGCGAGGGAAGCTAAAACCATCGGCGTCTTGCGGGACGAATTTTTGATCATGGCTGGCCAGGCATATGACGGTGGGCCGGCAAAACAAGCAGGGGAGGGATGACAGTATGATAGAGGCAATAAACCTGACAAAAAGGTTTGAAGATATTGTGGCGGTGGATCGTATCAATGCACAGATTCGGGACGGCAGTGTGTTTGGGCTGATTGGGACGAACGGGGCCGGCAAGAGCACATTTTTGCGGATGGCAGCCGGGGTGTTAAAGCCGGATAGCGGGACGATCACTATCGATGGGATGGAGGTATTTGAGAATGAGGAGGCAAAACGGAGATTCTTTTATATTTCCGACGACCAGTTTTTTTTCAGTAATTCCACACCAAGGG
Organism: uncultured Lachnospiraceae bacterium; assembly: GCA_910588125.1. GTDB lineage: Bacteria > Bacillota > Clostridia > Lachnospirales > Lachnospiraceae > Brotaphodocola. The sequence goes on along the minus strand of CAJUPI010000053.1, from coordinate 10,421 downwards.
ATATGATGAACTATTACCGGATTGTTTATCCTTCTTTTGACAAAGAACGGTTTCATGGGCTGATGAGAAGTTTTGATTTGGATGAGAACCGCAAGATTAATACATTTTCCAAAGGCATGAAAAAGCAGGTATCTGTGATTTGCGGCGTCTGTGCAGGAACAGATTATCTGTTTTGCGACGAGACATTTGACGGATTGGATCCGGTGATGCGCCAGGCAGTGAAGAGTATTTTTGCCAATGATATGCAGGAACGCCATCTGACGCCGATCATTGCCTCGCACAATCTGCGGGAATTAGAGGATATCTGTGACCATGTGGGGCTTTTGCATAAGGGCGGGATACTTCTCAGCCGGGAGCTGGATGAGATGAAAATGAATATCCATAAGGTTCAGTGCGTGCTGGCCGAAGGGATGGAACCAGAATCGCTGATCGGAATGGAAATTATCAAGACAGAGCGCCGGGGAAAGCTTCTGACGCTGACAGTGCGGGGAGATTTGAGTCAGGTGGAGCATGCGATGCAGACGGCGAACCCGGTATTTTATGAGACGATTCCGCTGTCTTTGGAAGAAATCTTTATCAGTGAAACGGAGGTTGTGGGCTATGACATCAAAAAACTTATTTTTTAGGCTGATGAGAGAGGATTTGAAGCGGCGGATGTGGGCAGGAGCGTTGCTCAGCCTGGGATTTTTCTTTTTCTATCCGGTGGTGGCGGCATTTAAGGCCGGTTCGATCCGGGATTATGCAGATTATGCTAAAGGATTGGCAAATTATGAGAATGGACTTGTCCAGTGGTTGTCTTTTAATTGTGGAATGACGGTGTTCCTTATGATGGTAGCAGCGCTGATCTGCGGATTAAGCAGTTTTTCTTATCTGAACTCCAAGAGTAAAGTGGATTTTTATCATGGGATTCCGGTGAGAAGAGAAAAATTGTTCGCCGTTAATTTTTTTGATGGAATCCTGCTTCTGGCAGTCCCTTATGGAATCTGCCAGGTGATGGCCGTTCTGGTGGGGATTGCCAATGGAGCCAACGGCAGCAAGCTCTGGCCGATAGCTTTAGCCGCTTTTGGACTCCATATTACCTATTTTATCCTGATGTATGTCACGGTAGTGGTGGCAGCTATGATGACTGGGCATCTGGTGATCGGTTTTTTGGGAAGCATGGTATTTGCCTTTTATATGCCGGCGGCCGTGCTTTTAATGACTGCATATTTTTCCTGTTTTTTTAGGACTTATGTTTCCAATCTGCCAGGATTGCTTTCGGAAAATATCCTGAAGCATGGGATGCGGTTTTCACCGGTGGCAGAATATATTTATCAGCTGATGAGAAACGGGGAGCAGTATCAGAGACCGGTGCCAATGGCTGTGCCGGTATTGATTGCCTGGGGAGTATCGCTGCTGCTGGCGGCTTTCGCGTGTTTTTTGTATCGGAAACGCCCGTCGGAGGCGGCTGGGAGAGCCATGGCATTTCCGGTTTCCCGTCCGGTTATTCGGATTTTGCTGACAATTTTGTCTGCTTTGGGCCTGGGCCTGTTTCTCTATACTGTGCGCAGTTCGATGGGGTGGGCCGTGTTCGGGATTGTGTTTGGTGGAGGAATCTGCCATTGTGTAGTGGAGATTATCTATCACTTGGATTTTCGGAAGCTGTTTTCTCATAAACTGCAGCTGGTGGGCTGCCTGGCAGTGTCGATGGGGATTATGCTGGCATTCAAATATGATCTGTTTGGATATGATCGCTATTTGCCAAAGGCAGGACAGGTACGTGAAGCGTCGATTCGTATGAGCGGTGTGACAAACTGGGTGTCCTACGGCCAGACAGAGAGACATCCGGATGGCCATTATAGATGGAAATATGTTTCAGATAGTGAATATGTGCTTCAGAATATGAAATGCCATGATGTTGAGAATCTGCTTGACATTGCATCTGCCGGGGTTGAGCAGGTAGCGGAGAGTAAGCGGAAAGAGGCAAATGGGGATGAAAGGGAATATTACGGCTATCAGCCCACGGAAGAAGGATTTTGGAGCCGGGTGGAGATCTGTTATACGTTAAATAGTGGAAGGAAGGTCAGCCGTTCCTATTCTATGGCGGTTAACGGGAAAGTGCGTTCGGCATTTGAAAAGCTTTACGTGAATGAAGAGTTTCAGCGGGGAGTGTTTCCGCTTTTGAATATGACGGCAGAGCAGGTGGATACGATCCGGTTTCGGGGGAAGTATTCCAGGGATAATGAGAACGAAATTTGCCTGGAGGGTATGTCTGCCGGAGAGAAGGCGCAGATGCTGGAAACATATCAAAAGGAATTTGCAGCGATGACGGTCGCTAGGATGGAAAAGGAAGCGCCGGTGGGACTGATTCGGTTCAGCAAGGCGATCGATGAGGAGGCGATGCGCTGGTGGAAGCAGCAGGAGGCGAATAATTTTCGGGATTACCAGGAGTACCGTTACCGGAGCTGGAGAGATTTTGCAAATGAGGATTTTTATCCGGTATATCCTTCTTTTACCGAGACGATAAGGCTGCTGCAAAAGCAGGGGATAAAGGTGGGAGGATACCTGGACGATTTGAATGTACAGGTAATACAGGTGAGGGCGCCGCTATCGGAGGAAACTCTCTATGAAAAAAGACAAGAAATCAAGGAAGACTATTATGCGATTGAGGAATCAGAGCAGATTGCGGAATTGAGGAAGATCCTGGTTTTTGACGGGCTGTGTTACTATGATCCCTTTTTCCAGTCAGAGAATATGGCGGTCAGTTTGATGATCTGGGATTCAGAGTTAAAAGAGAACCGGGATTATGATTATATGGATTATGAGGGCGAAAAATGGAATGACTGCATTGAGGTTAGGTTACCGAAAGGAGAAGTGCCGGAGTTTTTGTGGGAAGTACTGCGATAAGGCCATGTGTAAAAGAAAAAGACGTTGACAAAGTCGGGGGGGGGTAAAATGGATTGACGAATAAGACGGACAGGAGTAGGATAGGGAAAGGAGAAAAACAAGAAAAGGCAAGAAGAAGCTGACAGGTAGAATGACAGGAAAGAGGAGTTTGCGACATGACGGATCAGGAATTTGAAAAGGAATTGGCAGGGCTGATGGCGGAGGAAGCGCCGGGAAAAAAGAAAAAGGGAAAATGGCCGAGCAGGGTTTGGCGCGGATGGAAGTCCTGGAGCCGGGGAAGAAAAATAATGGTGGGAGTGGCAGTCGTGGCTGCTGCTCTCTTTCTGGTGATTCGAGGAAAAGGAGGAGGTAATGACGGAGCCATAATGGTTTCTACAGTACCGCTGAGCAAAGGAGACGTGGAGGAGATGCTTTCCATCAGCGGCCCGATTTCTGGTACGGACAGCGCGGAGGTGGTATCCCGGCTGCATGCAGAGATTTTGGAGATTCTGGTGAAGGAGGGAGATAAGGTAAAAGAGGGACAAATATTGGCCCGTCTGGATCCGGAGGATGTGCAAAAAGAAGTGGAGATTGCCCAGAATGCTTATAATCTGGCAGTAGCGGAGAGAAGAGAGGCGCAGATCCAGGCGGAAGCCGGCTACGGAAAAGCGTTGCAGGATGAGCAGGCAGCAAAGCGGGATTATGATCGCAAGGCTATGCTGTATGCGGGAGGCGATGTTTCCTTGATGGAGCTGGAAGCAGCAAAGGATACATTGGCGGAAGCGTCCAGGCAGGTAGCTACCTTTACTTTGAAAAATGGCAAACCAGTGGCGAATGAATCCTTTGATTTGCGGATCCGGAATGCGGAGTTTGAACTGGAGAAAAAGAAAAAGGAGTTAGAGGAGGTGGAGGTCACCAGCCCGATTGACGGCACGGTAGTGCGGGTCAATTCCCGGGTAGGGCGTTTTGCGGATACGGTAGATGAGGATCGTCCTCTGTTTTCGATTGATAATCTGGAAAAGCTGGAGATGCGGATCAATGTCAGTGAATATTCCATCGGTAAGGTGAAAGTGGGACAGAAGGCGGAGATATCGGCGGATATTCTTGGTGGAGAGACAGAGGAGGGAGTGATCACTTCGATTTCTCCGACCGGCGAGGAAAAAGGCGGCGGTTCTACGGAGCGGGTCATACCGACCACGATACAGATACAGAATTCTGACACGAAGCTGATTGCCGGGATCACGGCACGGGCGCAGATTGTGCTCAATGAGTCGAAGGATACCTGGGTGGTGCCAATGGGGGCGCTGGTGGAAAAGGAAAACGGGACTTGCCTGGCGACGGTGGAGAATAATGTGGTGAAGATGATTCCGGTTGAGATCGGGGTGGAAAGCGATGTCAATGTGGAAGTGAAAGGAGAGGGCCTGATAGAAGGACTCCTTTATATCCCTTCGCCGATGGCTTTTCTGGAGGATGGTATGGCTGTCATGACGGCTCCGATGCCATGATTCGGGCAACTGATGGCGGATATCAAAGGACATAAAACAGTTGCGACGGAGGAAAGCTATGGGATTATTTAATCGTGGAAGTGAGAAAGGCAGAGCGGGCAGCCGTTTGCAGTATATGACAGAAAATATCAGTGAGGAGCTGATTCGTCTGGAGGATCTGGTGAAGATCTATGATACAGGGGCGCTGAAGGTTCTGGGACTGAAGCGGATCAATCTGACGATTCATCGGGGAGAGTTTGTGGCCATCATGGGCCAGTCCGGGTCGGGTAAATCAACTTTGATGAATATCCTGGGTTGTCTGGACCGGCCGTCCATGGGCCATTATTATCTGGATGGGGTGGATGTGGCAGCGATGAATCCGAATGAACTGTCACTGATTCGGAACCGGAAGATCGGGTTTGTGTTTCAGTCGTTTAATTTGATTTCACGAACCTCGGCTCTGAAAAATGTGGAATTGCCGATGACGTATGCCCACAGAAACAAGAGGTTCCGGGAGCAGCGTGCCAGAGTCCTCCTGGAACGGGTGGGCCTGGGAAAGCGCGCGGAGCATATGCCGAATGAGCTTTCCGGCGGCCAAAGGCAGCGGGTGGCTATCGCCCGCGCTCTGGCCAATGAGCCGCCGCTTCTTTTAGCGGATGAACCTACGGGAAACCTGGACACGGCAGCGTCGGTGGAGATCATGGAGCTGTTTTCTCAGCTTCACAAAGAAGGAACGACCGTCGTGGTAGTGACTCATGAAGAGGAGATCGCGGCATTTACGGAGCGGATCATCCGGTTTCGGGACGGGGAGATTGTCAGTGACAGCCCTAATGCGCCGCGGGAGCCCGGGAAAAAAGCGGACAGTATCAAAGAGACAACGGAAAATGGAATGGATAGAAGCAATGTAACAGAAGGGGAAGAACAGCTATGCTGATAGAAAATATGCTGATGGCATTTTCGGCCATCCGTGCCAATAAGATGCGTTCCTTTCTGACCATGCTGGGAATCATCATCGGGATCGGTTCTGTGATCTCCATTGTGTCGATTGGAGATACCATGCGGAGCATGTTTGAGGAGCTATACCGGAAAATCGGGATTACACAAGCGTATATTGCCATCGGTTATTGGGTGGACGACTGGCGGCAAAGTGATTATTTTACTTTGGATGAGATGGAACGGATCAAGGAGATCTTCGGAGACGAGATCGCTTATATCGACAGCGATGCTTTTACCTCCGGGGATGCGGTTTGCGCCAGAACCACGGTGAAATTTAACTATCAGGGGATCGATTATAATTATCAGGAAGTGCAGCCGGTCAATATGGTGTATGGCCGGTATCTGAATGAAGGAGATGTGCTGGGCAGGAGAAAAAATGTGGTGATGGATACCACCAGCGCCATGAATTTGTTCGGAGTGGAGAATGCAGTGGGCCGGACGTTTCGCACGACTATCTATGGTACGATGGATGAGTATACGGTGGTAGGGGTATACCGCAAGGATTTGAATCCTTTTCAGGCGATGATGATGGGAGCCAACACGGAGGGTGGTGAGGCTTTTGTGCCTTACACGATTCTTACCTGGCCCAATGACTATTTTTATGATATCCGGATTTTTGCCCAGGATGAGGCTACCATGGATACATTTTTTGACAGCTTAAAGACTTATGTGGCGAAATCAAAAGGAAGGAATCCGGAAGATTTTCGCATGGAGACGGCTAAGGCTCAGATGGGCCAGTGGGATAGCATGATGGGCGGCCTGGCTACGGCTGTGGGCGGCATTGCAGCTATCTCTCTGCTGGTGGGAGGGATCGGCATCATGAATATCATGCTGGTATCGGTGACCGAGCGGACTCGTGAGATCGGAATCCGTAAAAGCTTAGGAGCCAGAACCCGTGATATCATGGTGCAGTTTTTGACAGAGTCGGCGATATTGTCTGCCTGCGGCGGAATCCTGGGGATTTTGCTGGGTGGCGGAATCGTGACCCTGGGCGGCAGGCTTTTAGGGGTACAGGCAATTGTAAAGCCGGCCGTGGTAGTGCTGGCAGTCGGATTTTCGGCCATGGTGGGTATTTTTTTCGGGATCTATCCGGCATCGAAGGCCGCCAAGAAGGACCCGATCGAAGCGTTGCGGTATGAGTAGAGACAAGACCAGGAGAAAAGAGCGATTATGCTGATAGAGAATATGAAGATGGCATTTTCAGCCATCCGTGCCAATAAAATGCGTTCCTTCCTGACCATGCTGGGAATCATCATCGGAATTGGCTCCGTGATTTCCATTGTTTCGATCGGAGATACTATGCGGAGTATGTTTGAGGGATTGTACCGGGAAATCGGGGTAACACAGGCGTATCTTTCGATTGGCTACTGGGTGGAGGATGTGCGGCAGAGTGATTATTTTACCCTGGATGAGATGGAACGAATCAAAGAAGTATTTGGAGATGAGATTGCCTATATTGACAGCAGGCCGTATGTATCGGCGGATGCTCTCAGCGGCAGGACTACGATTAAATTCAGCTTTAGTGGTATTGATTATAATTACCAGGAGGTACAGCCGGTTAACATGGTCTATGGCCGGTATCTGAATGAGGGAGACGTTTTGGGGCGCAGGAAAAATGTAGTCATGGACACTACCAGCGCCATGAACCTTTTTGGTGTGGAAAACGCGGTGGGGCGGACGTTCCGGACTACGCTTTACGGAACGACAGAAGAATATACGGTGGTGGGGATATACCGCAAGAAGCTAAGCCCCTTCCAGGCGATGATGATGGGAGCCAGCACAGAAGGTGGAGAGGCATTTCTGCCCTATACGATTCTTACCTGGCCCAATGATTATTTCTATGCATTGCGGATTTATGCCAGAGATGAGGCGACGATGGATGAGTTTTATAACAGCCTGAAGCTGTATGTGGCAAAGAGCAAGAATCGTAAACCAGAGGACTTCCGGCTGAACAGTGCCAAGGATGAGATGGGCCAGATGGATAATATAATGGGCGGCCTGGCGGCAGCCGTGGGCGGCATCGCAGCTATCTCACTGCTGGTGGGCGGTATCGGTATCATGAATATTATGTTGGTGTCAGTGACTGAGCGGACCCGCGAGATCGGAATCCGCAAAAGCCTGGGCGCCAGAACCAGAGATATCATGATTCAGTTCCTCACGGAATCGGCCATCCTGTCAGCCTGCGGCGGGATTGTGGGAATCCTGTTAGGAGGCGGGCTGGTAATGATCGGTGGCCGGCTTCTGGGTGTGCAGGCAATTGTAAAACCAAGTATAGTGACGCTGGCGGTAGGCTTTTCGGCTCTGGTGGGGATCTTTTTTGGAATCTATCCGGCATCGAAGGCGGCCAAAAAAGATCCAATTGAAGCGTTGCGTTATGAATAAGAAATTTTATGCATAAGCAGACATGGAATAAATCCCGTTGCCGGTTATGGATTGTAGAATATCAGCAGAGCTGCCATATTCCAAGCTGTGCAGAAATTGATTCAGGCTCAGCCGGTAGCGGGTAGCATGGCTCATGCCCGTCTGGTTGGGAGCCTTGATAAATTCGGAGAAAAAACGGTCATCGAGATATTTATGGGCACTGGTAAGAAACGCTTTCTCGATATCCCCGGTTTTTTGGTATTGTTTAAGCGTATACTGATAGGGGGCAAAAGTACCCTGGGAATGAAACCGTGCGTCGCCAGCCTGCCGGCTCATGTAGGTTTCAAAGGAATTCAAAAGCAGAGAAGACATCTTTTCTCCTATGCCCCAATGATTGAGCGTATGCGCCATCTTCATGTATTGGACAGCAAGATGGATTCCGAGTTCGCCATCGCCCATTAACCCCCATTCATTTGCATTCATCTTCGTGGCAGCCTTGGCGGTAAAGCCGGCAGCTTCCAGTTCCTTTAAGGAGGAGGCTTCGGCGTCCGGATTAAAGATCCAGTTATTCAGAGACATGATTTCCAGGCTTACGGAGAGAAAGGAATACGAAACATCATCCTTTTTCTCCAGGATACCCCGTTCTTTGGCAAGAGATTCGATCTCCTCCACCCGTTTATCAATGGCATCGGAGAACTCTTTTCCCAGCTCTGAGGCAACGCCGTGATTTCCCATCTGTTCATAAAAGCTTCCGACAGAATTCTGATAGGAGCTGACCAGCCGGTTTTTGGCCCGGGCCATAAGCTGCTCCAGCCTGGCCATTTTTTCAGAAAGAATATCCTCGCGATCGGCAAATTGATGATGTAAACTGGTTTTGGCAGCCACATACATAGAGGCCATATGATGAACCGAGCGCTGGAGATCGTCGGCATTATCGATGGTGATATGGATGTGAGAGACATAATTTTCAATATTTTCCCAGTCAATCCCGTCTTTTTCTGCTTCATCCGGCTCATAGAGAGCCAGCTCTCCCGGCGAGGGGATAGGATCATGAAGAGAAAGCCCGTCTTTGCTGGCAGAGAGCAAATGCTCCCCCAGCGGTTTTGCGGCAGAGCTTTCAAAAGTGTCGAGCCTGGGAGCATTGGCTACCCTGGCCTTTGGGGAACGGGCAGTAGATTTGGCTGTGGCAGGAGTAGCCTTGCCGGGGCGATAGCTGGATGTGGATTTAATTTCCATGATAATCCTCTTTTCTTTTTAAGCGATAAGAACTGTTAGTAAAAACTATGCCGGGTATGGTCAATGTCATTTCGTTGATTTTCTCAGAGGGTACGCCATGGAACAAGGAGAGGGAAGCGGCCGGAAAAGGTGTGCTGCTTTTTCCGGTTTCGGGATCAAGAATTCCTAAAATCTCTGATTTTTGCGTAAAGCGAAACGAAAATCCCCAAACTCGCTTCGCTCAGACAGAGTGGATTTTCGTTTCCACGCAAAACTCAGGGATTTAAGGACTTCTAAATCCCTGCAAAGTCAAAAACAGCATACCTTCTCCGGCCGCTTCCCGCTCCTTGTTCCATGGCTGAGTATTCTCAGGGTTAAACTTAATGACATTGCGGGTACACCATTTTTTGCAATTAATTTTTATAATTTGAGCAGACGGCAGTAATCCCGCTCAGTCTCAATTACGCATTCGGCAATCAGTTTGGAGAACGGTTCCATATCATTCAGGCGCCTGGCAGCAGATAGGGCATTGATATAGTCGTTTCTCCATACTGGGGGAATGGATACCACACCATAGCCGGCATTCACCAGGATAAGGTTCATCAGGAGCCGGGCGGTTCTGCCGTTCCCGTCAACGAATGGGTGAATGTCAACCAGACGTTTGTGCGCCATGGATGCCAACTCAATAGGGTGCAAGACAGACCGTGAGAAATGTATCTCATCTGCCAAGTGATTCATAAGCTGAGGGACATCTTCCGGCGATGGTGGTATATATTCCGTTCCAGAAATATAGACCGGAATAGAACGGTACTGGCCGGCCTGCTCAGCATCAACCTTTTGGTAAAACAAGCGGTGCAGTTTTTTGATGATGTCCTCTGTGATATTCATGTTTTGCTGTCTTGCCAGATCCAGCATGAAATCATAGGCGATGCCATGGCCGACAGCTTCATAACAATCTTTCAGTGGCCGGCCTCCAACGGTTAGGCCATCCTCCAGAAGTATCTTTGTTTCGGATATGGTAAGAGTGTTTCCTTCCAGGGCATTGCTGCTATAGGTAAAGCCGATACGGAAATAATTATCCAGGGATTTGAGCTCTTCCTTTGCCAGTGGCCGGGCAGAAGATATTTTTTGCTTGTAAGAATCCGCTTTTTGGAGCAGGTCTTGTAATGTTGGCACTGTATAACCTCCTTATTGTTCGGAATTGGCAGGATCCATCTTTCGTTTCAGCAACAATGCCAAGACTGATGCCAGAATCTCGTAAAGCTTGCCATTTTATTCGGCTTTTTTCTAAATTTAGTAAGATCATATTACTAATTTTAGTAAGAAAATGAAAAGATGTCAATAGCAGATATTCGTAGTGACCAGGCATACCAATGTCATTAAATTTAGCTCTGAGAATACTCAGCCATGGAACAAGGAGCGGGAAGCGGCGGGAAAGGGTCTGCTGATTTTGACTTTGCAGGGATTTAGAAGTCCTTAAATCCCTGAGTTTTGCATGGA
>CAJUPI010000052.1 GCA_910588125.1 uncultured Lachnospiraceae bacterium | reverse complement strand
CCGGTTTCGGGATTAAGAATTCCTGCAAAGTCAAAATCATCAGACCATTTCCCGCCGCTTCCCGCTCCTTGGCTAAGTATTCCCAAAGATAAACTTAATGACATTGCGTTTTGACAGGATGTTACCCAAGGGTATGCAACCGTCAAAATATACTGCAAAAAACATCACTAAATTTAACTTCGAGAGTGTCCAGCCTTGGAGAAAAGAGTGGGGCAGCCGGTCAGCCATCCGGGATTTTTGACACTTGCAGGGATTTAGAAGCACTTAAACTTCTGGATTTCGCGTTAAAACGAAAATGACCACTGTTTGAGCGAAGCGAGTTTGGGCATTTTCGTTTTGCTCTTAGCAAAATCCAGAAATTTTAGTGCTTCTTACATCCCGAAACCGGAAAAAATCCCGGATGGCTGACCGGCTGCCCCACTCTTTTCTCCAAGGCGTCCCTTCCGAGATCACCTAAACTTATCGAAACCACTTATATGCAGACACTCACTCATTGCGAATCGCCGCCAGAGGGCTCAGCCTCATCGCCCGCATAGCCGGAAAGAACCCGGCGATCATTCCCACCAGAATCGCAAATCCCACCGCCGCCAGGGAAAGCCAAGAAGGAATCCGCGAAATATCCCCTGCCTGGCCCACCATCATCTCGCCGATGGACTGAAAACGGTTCATGGCAAACGATATTCCATAGCTGAAAATAAGCCCTGCCAGGCCACCTAAAAGCCCGATACATCCGGACTCGATCAAAAACATATTCCGAATCACCCTCATATCGCATCCCAAAACCTTGATCACCCCGATCTCCTTGGTCCGCTCATAGATGGACATCATCATGGTATTGGCAATACCAATCGCCGCCACAAACAAGGAGATGGCTCCGATCCCGCCCAAAACAGCCTGAATCATCATCGACTGCTTCTGTGTCTGCTCCATCCATTCAGAGCTGCTGTAAGCCCGAAACCCCATATCGGAGAGCTGCTCCTGCACCTCGGATACATGCTCCATCTCATCTACATTCACCACACAATAACTGTAGACAAAATAGGGGAAGGCTTTTCCCTTCTTGTTCGTCGGCTGTCCCGGAATCGGATTCTTGCGGTAGATTCTTTTCAGCTCCCCCTTTAACGCTTCCAATTCGGCGTACACGGAATACGCATAATTTCCGCCGCTTCTCACATCTCCTTCCACCACGCCTGCCGTACCGATCAGATATTTCTTCGGAGCTTTGACGCTGTTATCTCCCATGGACTGATAATACTTATCCATTTCAAAAATCACAAACATGGGCCGCCCCATAAAATCCACATCTGGAAGCTCTCCGGTCTCCCAGAAGCCACCGCTCCGGCCGTTGCTGAACCACTGAATGACTGAATTTCCGTAAATCAGCTTTAGATCTTTCTCCCCTGGCTTTGGCAGGCTTCCCTCTCCCAGCGGAATCCCTTCCAGATATTCCCGGGGGGCTCCGGTCAGGGTGGTGTTGGTAGAGTATTTGCCTTGCATAAAAACAACTTCCGTCTCCAGCAAAGGATACACGCTCTCCACATGTTTCATTCTTTTCATTTCCTGGATTCGTTCATCCGTCAGATAATTCGGCTCTGTATTGTCATCGCCACCGCCATAATAATAATCGCCCCGGACCTCCACTGCTGTCAAGCTGCCAAAAGACTCAATCAGCTCCTGGTTTAACTCCCTAAGCCCGATCCCCAGAGACATCATCACTACTATGGACGCCGTGCCGATAATGACGCCAAGGACCGTCAGGGCGGTCCTCAGCTTTCTTCTTCGCAGATTATTCAGGCTCATGGTAAGCAGATCTATAAATCTCATTCTTCCTCATCCTCATCCGCTTCCAGCGCCGCCTTCGCCCGGCGGTGCTTGACAAACATTACCACAATCACAATCAACAAAACGGCAATTACGGCTAATGCCGCCGGCAAAAGCTGCTGCTGGTACTTCTCCAAAAATCCGGATAAAAACCCTGGCTTTTCCTCTGTCATCTCATCTTCCGGGTTCCATGTCTCCATATCCTCCATTCCTGACATATCCTCCGTCACGAACAGGCTCAGCTCTTTCTCCTCCGTAAAGACATCTCCGTTTTCATTTTCATAAGAAATGGTCACCTTCACCTTGCCGTCATCCGCTGTGGGGGCTGTACCTGTGATCATACAATCCACATTGCCGGTTTCTCCCGGTTTGATATTTCCCACATAGCTTTCCGCAGCCTGAATCGAATCCGCCTCAAATGATGCCGTCACATTGTAGAGCATAATTTTGCCGGTATTGTTGATCCCGAACATGATGTTTGATTCGCTTCCCACAGTAATCGAATCTGGCATCACCTCAAAAGTCCCTGTGCTGAGCCGGGCAATCTGCTGTACTGGAATCTCCACCACCAGATCCTCCTTGGCATTTTTATATTCAGGGCTGTCAAAAGTGGCCTTCACAGTCAATGCATAAGAACGCTGATCCACTCCCGGCCGGGATTTCAACAGATACCGCAGATCTGTCACCCCGCCCGGCGGCAAAGAATTAACCGCCACGGACGAAGCTCCGGATTCTGTGGTAAATACCACGCTGTCCGACACCTTCTCCGATTCAATGGAAAACAAAAGATTGGATGCCGTGATATTTGTGGAAGCGTTTTTAATCTTCAACACCAGTTCAAAGCTGTCTCCGGCGATGATCGTCTCCGGATTCGTAGTAAACGCATCCACAATAATCCTGGCCCGGGTACGGTCATTTTCATTAAATTCCCCGTACTCGTCTTCTTTATCTTTGTTATGGATCCGCACATAGAAGGATGTTTCAAAAGTCTTCAGCTCCTCTCCCGTGGAGCTGTCCGAATAAAAAATCTTCATCGCAATAGGATAATACCCGCTGTAGGCATCTTCCCGGATGGCAAAGCTATAATTCAAGGGCACGGTTTCATCCACCCCGATCTTCTCAAACATCCGGTCATAATTTACATCATTGATCTCAAAGGGAAACTTCTCGGTATCCGCATCGAGAGTAATGCTTGCCTTGACGTTATAGACATTGGCCGGACTGTTATTCCGCAAATTGATCGCAAAATCCATCACGTTTGGATAAACGCCGTCCGGTGTGCTCTGTCCCTCTCCCAAGACAAAATCATACGTTTTATTGGCATCGTCGTCATCGTCGTCATTGCCTCCGACAGAACGGGATATCCATACCCGCACATCCTCATAGGCGCATTGCCCCCATTCCCCGGAGCTGTCCTTGATACCAATTTCGATCGGAACCGTATAATATCCATCCTGCAAATCCCGCCGTACGCGGCCGGATATCGAGACTGTTTTATCATTCCCCTCCTTGATTCTTCCTACTGATTTCCAGTTCTCAAAGGTCGAGTCTGTCACCTCAAACGGAAACGTATATCCATACTTTAAATCATCCTCATCCTCGTCTCCTATATCCACCCCGTCGTCACTGAAACGAACTGCAAACTCTGCATCCTCTCCTGATTTATTTTTCAGCCGGAAGGAAATCGTCATCTGCTTTCCGGTTTTTCCCGTAGGTACTTTTGTTGTGGTGATCCACTCGTTATATGCATAAGCCTGAAAAAAACCAGTCTCCGGCACCGCCCCGATTCCCATAAGAAATGCCAGACATAACACAAGCCAGCATCTCCAGGCTTTTCTTTTTCCCAAAACTTTCTTTTCCATCTTCTGCCACTCCTCTGCCATTCATTTTCTGTCAATTTTCTCTTCCGGGGTTCTCCGGTTCCTCTTCATGATGCTGCTCTTCTATCTTTAAAATCTTGCCGTCCACGATGTGAAACTGCCGATCTGCATAAGTGGCCAGATGATTGTCATGAGTTACCATCACCAATGTCTGATTCTGCTCCCGTACAATCCGGCGCATTAACGCCAACACCTCCATTGTCGTCTTCGAATCAAGATTGCCTGTAGGCTCATCGGCGAAGATGATCTTCGGTTTCACCACCAGCGCCCGGGCAATCCCCACCCGTTGCTGCTGCCCGCCGGACATCTCATTGGCCATATGCTTCATCTGTTTCTCCAGGCCGACCAGCTTTAAGTATTTCTTCGCCTTCTCGTTGCGGACTCTCCGCGGTATTCCCCGAAACGACAATGGCAATGCCACATTCTCAATCGCATTTAAGGTCTGTAGCAGATTATAGGACTGAAAGATAAATCCCACATTTTCCCGCCGAAACCCTACCAGCTGATTCTCATTCATCCGCTCCATATGCTTCCCGGCAATCACAATCTCTCCCTTTGATGGCTTTTCCAAGCCCGCCAGCATATTAAGGAGTGTGGACTTTCCCGAGCCGGAAGGTCCGACAATCGCACAGAACTCTCCCTTATACATGGTAAAATCCACACCATTTAGGGCATAAACCTTGTTTTTCCCCACCTTATAAATCTTATATAAATTCTTCACCCGGATAATCGGGATCCGATCCGTATCTTCCTTTAATGTCTTGTTTTCTTCCGGGCACTCATTTTGAAGCTGCATTTTCTTCCCAGCCTTTCTGTTTCACCTGTCCATTATACACCATTTTCCCACGGGAAAAAGTTCTATTTTCTTAAATATTCATTACAGGTTGTTTTTTCAAAAAATGTACTGGAAATTCCTGAAAAAATCCGCTATAATAACCCTCGAACATATTAACAAGTGCACCCAAAGGAGATTCACGATGAGACACATGTTAAACCCTTTAGATTTTTCTGTGGAAGAAATCGATCGATTATTATCCCTGGCGTCCGATATCGAACACAATCTTCCCAAATACGCCCACATATGTGACGGCAAAAAACTGGCAACCTTATTTTACGAACCAAGTACCCGTACCCGGCTAAGCTTTGAATCCGCAATGTTAAGCTTAGGTGGCAGTGTACTTGGTTTTTCTTCGGCTGACTCCAGCTCAGCCGCCAAGGGAGAAAGCGTTTCCGACACCATCCGCACTATCTCCTGCTATGCGGACATCGCCGCCATGCGCCATCCCAAAGAAGGGTCCGCCTTAGTGGCATCCCAGATGTCTTCTATCCCGGTGATTAACGCTGGCGACGGCGGTCACCAGCATCCGACTCAGACTCTGACCGATCTGATGACCATCCGCTCTCTGACCGGACGTCTGTGCGACATGACCGTAGGGCTCTGTGGCGATTTGAAGTTCGGACGTACCGTTCACTCCCTGATCAATGCTATGGTCCGCTATTCCGGTATCCGCTTTGTACTGATTTCGCCCGATGAGCTGCGGATCCCCAGCTATATCCGGGAGGATGTGCTAAAGGCCAACCATATCGAGTTTAAGGAAGTCAACAACCTGGATGATGCCATGCCGGAGCTGGATATTTTATACATGACACGGGTACAGAGAGAGCGTTTTTTCAACGAAGAGGATTATATTCGCCTGAAGGACTGTTATATCCTGGACAAGAAAAAAATGAAGCTTGCCAAAGAAAATATGTACGTCCTGCACCCGCTTCCCAGGGTCAACGAAATTTCCACAGAAGTAGACAACGACCCCAGAGCCGCCTATTTTAAGCAGGTACAGTATGGCGTTTATGTGCGAATGGCGCTTATCATGACATTACTGGAGGTGGAAAAGCCATGTTAAATATCAGTGGACTGAGTGAAGGAATCGTACTGGACCATATCGAAGCCGGCCGAAGCCTGGATATTTATTATCATCTGGGGCTGGACAAGCTGGAATGCCAGGTCGCCATCATCAAAAATGCCCGCAGCAGTAAAATGGGCCGCAAGGATATCATCAAAATTGAAGGAGGGCTGGATAAGCTGGATTTACAGATTCTGGGCTATATCGATCACAATATCACGGTCAATATCATCCAGGATAATAAAATCATTGAAAAAAAGACTTTAAAGCTTCCCCAAAAGATCACGAATGTCATCAAATGCAAAAATCCCCGCTGCATCACTTCCATCGAACAAGAGCTTCCTCATGTGTTTTATCTGGCCGATGAACAGCGTGAGGTCTACCGATGTCTATATTGCGAGGAAAAATACGGAAAATAGCTAATTGCAAAAGCCTTTTTATAATATCAAAGAGGGTGTTGCAACTCCAATGTCATTTAGTTAATTTTCTCAGAAGATACGCCAAGGAAAAAGGAGCGGGAAGCGGCGGGAAATGGGCGGCTGATTTTTCCAGTTTCGGGATCAAGAATTCCTAAAATCCCTGCAAAGTCAAAATCAACCGCCCATTTTCCGCCGCTTCC
Organism: uncultured Lachnospiraceae bacterium; assembly: GCA_910588125.1. Taxonomy (GTDB): domain Bacteria; phylum Bacillota; class Clostridia; order Lachnospirales; family Lachnospiraceae; genus Brotaphodocola. The sequence continues at coordinate 16,818 of CAJUPI010000052.1, read as the reverse complement.
CGCTCCTTTTTCCCTGGCTGAGTATTCTCAGAACCAAACTTAATGGCATTGCTTACAACTCTTTCTATTTTCCTTGCTCCTGGATTCTCTCTGTAATATATTCTCCCATTCTCGCCTTGGGAATCCCCAGAGGAATCTCCAGCTCGGAATACAGGTACTCCTCCGCCATCCGCAGATACTTTTCATCCGTAGAAGTGATTTTCTTGCCCTGAGCCCTCCGCGTCCGCTTGCGCAGGTATAAAGTCTTGATAATCTTGATCCATTCCTTACAGTCGCACGATTTCATACATTCCTTATACTGAGCCTCCCGCAGCTTTTCATTAGAAATCCAGAGCTCCTCGATCCCCGGAATTTCATCGATCAGCTTCGATGCCTCCTCCTGCGTCATCACCCTCCGCATGGAAGTCTTTTCATTATCAACTGGCGTGAAAATCTTGCCACCTCTCTGGCTTGCCGGACTCAAAACATAAAACAGCCGATCCCTGGGAACCCCTTTCATATCCATAGTGGTAATATCCTCTACCTGACACACTCCCGAAGCTCCATATACAATATATTCTCCTCTTTCAAACATACGGCACCTTTTCCTTTCCTGCAAAACATGAATCCAACATTAAAGTTCCCATTCCATTTTATCAGAAAAGACACTGCCATTTCTAATGAAATTTTTCTGATTTTTAATTTTCGTAAATTATATCTGCACTATATCATCTGGATTTTGTGCACATTTTCCCAAAAGCTTCACCAGATCCATTGGCTTGCTCACAAGATAATCGGCTCCTGCCCCTGTTAATTCGTCCCATGAACCATATCCGTAAAGCACACCGGCTACCTCCAAACCATTCTCTTTAGCCCCCTGCACATCATGCTCCCGATCTCCCACCATTATCGCCTGCGCTTTTTCCTCTATCCTGCAAGCCTTTAAAACATATCGAATCACATCGCCTTTTCTCACACGGCTGTCATCGAGAGTGGCACCGCCAATATAAGTAAAATACTCCGCCAAATCAAAATGCTCCAATACCCGTACCGCCGCTGTCTCCGGTTTGGAAGTCGCCACCAGCAGCTGATATCCCTCTTCCCTCAAACTGCGCAGCATCTCTTCAACATCCGGATACACCTTATTTTCAAAAATGCCCTGCCGGTCAAAATACTCCCGGTATACCGCCACGCCCTCCAATGCTTTCTTCTCGGTAAATCCGCAATATTTCATCAGGCTTTCTTTCAATGGCGGCCCCAGCCAGGGCTGCAGCCCGGCCCGATCCTGGATCGCAATCTGATAATAATCCAACATATACACAATCGAGTTGACAATACCCTCGCGAGAATCTGTCAACGTGCCATCCAGGTCGAACAACACATATTTTTTCTTCATCCGCTCTCCTGTCAAATATAAGAGGAAGCCGGAAACTCCCTAGTTCCCGGCTTGCTGCCTCTTCAAAACTCTGCCAAAATCCTCACAGCAGTCTCACTTGTTTCTTTCTTTTGACCACTCAGCCCAGCTCATCCACTACCTTCTGGATTGCAGCCAATGCATCATCCGGCAACTTGTCATAGCCTTCCTTCGCCTCTGCAAAGTTCTTGATCTCATTGACACGGTCATTCATACGGGCCTTTAACTGGCCTACATATTCTGCATCCTCCATATCCGGCACAAAGCCTTCCCAATCCAGGATCTCGATGTCGGAGAACGGGCCCCATTTATGGAAATCTGCCTTGCCTTCTACAATCGCTTCCAAAATGCCCAGGGTATCGGCCGGTTTTACCTTCTTGCCCATGAAATCACCGGTATTGACGATATAACAGTCTACGTTCTTCTCCTCAACCAGCTTTTTGAACTTCTCATAATCATTGGCCAGCGGATAGGTGCGGAATGGATTCGCATAAGGAACCACTACCAGCTTGTTGGGATCTACACCAGGAGCCAGACGTTCTGCGGAAGAACGCTTGGTAGCCAGGGTTGCACCCATAACAGAAGCCAGGGAAGCGCCTTTTAACTTCACGACCGGCGGAATGGTCGGATCCTTCATGATCCAGAAAATAGCATTTACCGGGGCATCAATCTTGTCCACCCGGTTCGGAGACCACAATTTGGACTTGATGGCACGGCCGTTGCCGTTCCGGATATCCTCGGTTACCAGCTGCAGCTTGCCCTCGTCGTCGAGCGTTGCGGAGCAGTTCTGTGCAGTCAACAGATACTTATTATCCTCACATCCGGTAGGATAATCGGCAGTCTTATCAAAATAGGTTGGCTCCAGAGCGATGGATGCACAGGTATCCGTATTGATCACAAAGGCATCATCGTGCAGAACCTTAATTTCATACTTGCCGCCATGCTTTGCATGGGTCAGAGTAGATTTGCCGGATCCAGACAGACCGTACACAGAAGCCACATACTTCTTACCGTCAGCCAGCAGATACTCCTTCTGTCCGCCGTGGCAGGAAGCATAGCCATTGCGGTTGGCAATCGCCCAGGCCATGGTCAGGGTGCCCTTCTTATGCTCACCAAAATATCTCATACCCAGAATGCAGGCACAATTGGTTTCGGTATTGAAATAGCACAGAGTCTTCTTCTGCGGGTCAGACAGGCAATCTAAAGATACGTTAGGACGATCGGAGCCTGTCCACTGCGGATCCGAGAAAATATAAATGTCTGCTTCCTTGCCATCACCTACCGGCTTGGAATTTTTGTACATCTTTACGTACTCATCTGACATATACTGGAAGTTCAGCATCCAGTTATACATGATGTTCTCTTCTCCCTCCGGCAGCAACAGGTGAGCTTTCACCATAAACTCCGGATCCAGACCTACAAATACCTCTGCATGGTACATGGTTTTCCAGCGGGACTCATACACAGCGTCCATGGCAACAATGTCCAGAGCATTGCAATCCACACCGGGCTCTCCGGCAATGCGGCGGGCGGTAGCATAACGGCCGGTGATCGCGCCGTCATTAAACAGAAGCACTTTGGCATCTTTTTCCAGGCCGAACTCCTCGCCTCTGTAAACCGGCATATCAGTCACGATCGTTCCCGGAGAGTTCTTCGCCAGTTCATACGCTTCCTTCAGAGTGTTTACCTTCACTACATTGTTGCCATAAAAAGCAGCTTCGATGATTGATCTGGTCTTGGAAAAGCCAGTCTTTCCCTTGCCGATCTCACTGATTGGGTAATACGCTTTTGTTGCCATTACACTTCCTCCTTAATCTAAACTTCGTAAATCGAAATTTGCTTTTATTATCTCACTTTGTGAATTAAAAGTCAATAAAGAAGGAAGAGAATTTTTACAAAATCTTTACTATGAAAGTGTCGAACCCTTCCGGTAGGTCTGCGCCTTTCATCCATGGCAGTGCCGAGAAAGCGGCATGGGGATTTACTTAAAAAATTCATGCCGATCATGTTGAAAAAGGTATGTCAGGCTGTTGTCAAACCAGCTCACACTTTTGGAACGCGAACGGCGGCGATTCATAAAATACAGAGCTCCCTGCGAATAATCCTCCCCTGCCAGCGCCCGATCGACTGCTTCTACCGTCTCCGGCGATACGGTACAGGAATTCAGAGAACCATCTCTGACCGGTGAAAACTGAGATTTCTGATACACCACTCCCGTGATGGTATCGGGAAATTCACTGCTCTTTACCCGGTTAATCACTACATTGGCTACCAGGATCCTTCCTTTGGTATCACAGATTCCAGCCTCTGCCTCCACAATTCTCTGCAAAACCTCATAATCCTGCTGGGAATAGCGTATCCCGGCAGATGCCTGTCTGGCATGCTCCTCCTGGCTTTCGTCCCCGGATGCCTCGGACTTTATTCCGGGGCCATTCTGCTTAACCTCATCCGTCTTCTCTTCCGCCTTTCCTGCCTCCACCACCTTACTGCTTTCTGCTTCTGCCATACGCTCTGCTTCTGCCTGCTGCATGGCTGCCTTCGCTTTTTCTATATTCTCCTGGCGCTGCCTTCGGGCCTCCCTCATGGCAAATACCTCCTCCGCCACGGTTGCTCCCGCCAGCTCCTGCGCTTTTTTCATATCGTTATCCTCTTCCGGTATCGTCGAACCAGTCTCCGCATATACGGTCAAAGCCGTTCGGCCTTCTTTATCCAGTCTTGCAAAAACAATTGTCAATGCTCCGGACAAGGCAACCCCTGCCACCAGAATAACGGAATACCGGCAAAGCGCCATCACAATTCCTGCCGTTCTTCTGGCTATTGGCTTTACCCTGTTGCAAATACAAAAGAAAAATGTGTTCCCTGTCAGCATACTTACACCTCTTTTCTTATCATTTCCATGATAAAATAATCTCTTCCCAAATTCTTTGCCAAAAATTGTCGAAAGTGGGACATAAATCCAAAAAACACTCATTTTCTAACTTTGTTGGCTATTATAGTGGGAGACCAGAAAAAAAGTCAATGCTTTTTTAATATTTTTGTCATATTTAATGTGCATTTTTTTTGGAAACACATTTTTTTATCAGCTTTAACCAAATACAACTGGCTTTTTATCGTGTTTTTTATTTCATATTCGCTCTTAATTTGTTACAAATATATTACATTTTGGTTAATTGTAATCAATTAAAAAAGAATCCCCGGCACGGCAATGCCAGGGACTCCAAAAATCAAGCCAGCCAAAGGGCCTGCAATATGCTATTGGATGGCGGGGAACACCTGCAGCCGGCATCTGTTTACCGCCCTACGTGACGGCGAACCCCTCAAAAAACTAACTATTGGCAGTAATCTTTCCGGCCACCGCACAGGCCGCCGCTGTCGCCGGCGAAGCCAAATAGATCTCCACCTGGGAAGTCCCCATACGTCCAAGGAAATTACGGTTATTGGTAGCTACCACCCGTTCTCCGTCACACAAAATTCCTCCTGTGCGGCCACAACACAGCCCACAGCCTGGATGCGTGATAATCGCCCCTGCTTTTGCCAGGATTTGCAATGTCCCACAAGCCAGCGCCTCCTCATATACCTTGCGGCTGGCCGGAGTTACAATTAATTTCACAAAAGGCGCTACCCTTTTTCCTGCCAGTACCTTTGCCGCCGCCTGCAAATCCTCCAGCCGTCCATTAGTACAGGAACCGATAAATACCTGGTCAATAGGAATCCCCTCCAATTCACTGGCCCTGCGGATTTTATCAACCTGAGACGGGCAGGCCATCACCGGTTCGAAGTCCTCCGCCTGATATCTCATCGTCCGAAAATAACCGGCGTCCTCATCTCCCTTTAAACCTTTTTGAATATCATCCAGTTGTATCCCGCAATATTCCGCCGTTTTCTCGTCTGGTGTAAACATCGCACATTTCGCACCGGCCTCAATCGCCATATTGGCCATTGTCATCCTGCTGGCCACCGTCATATTGTCAACCGTCGAGCCAGCAAATTCCAGTGCCCGGTAGGTGGCACCGTCGGCTCCCAGATCCCCTATCAGCCGCAGGATAATATCCTTGGACATCACCCCTTCCGGCAAAGTCCCCTCGATCTCAACCCGGATCGTCTCCGGAACTTTTACCCACAGATTGCCGGTTCCCAGAATAGCCGCCATTTCCGTATAACCAATGCCAGTGGAAAATGCCCCCACACACCCATAAGTTGTCGTATGGCTGTCTGTACCAAAAACCACATCTCCCGGCTTCACATAACCGGCTTCCGTCATTAACTGATGGCAGATTCCATCACTGCGGTGCACATGCGTCAACCCATATTCCTTCACAAAGGCATCCCCCACCCGATAATGGCGGGTATCATCCTGCTGGCTGGCTGGCACCAGATGGTCATAAATCAGCACTACTTTATCTGGATCCCATACCTTAGTAAAACCCATCTCATGAAATTTATCCACAATAAATGGAATCATAATATCATCCAACATCACCCGGTCCACTTTTGTTGTGACAATATCGCCTGGCTTTACCGACTCCACACCGATATTGTGGGCTATGATCTTTTCAATCATGGTCTGTCCCATTTTTCTGCATCCTCCTCGCAATAAACATAACAGTTCCTGTTTAGCAGCGCTCAGGCAAGGCCATTACGCCGGCGCATTGCCTTTACCAGGCCGCCGGCGCGGATAATCTCTACCAGGTTTTCCGGCAGGGATGTGATCGGATACTGCCTTTCCCGATAATCCACGGCCTGGTTCACGTGAACCGTTATCGTATCTCCCTCTTTCACATCATCATACAAATCTGGCTGCTCAATCAACAGCAAGCCATTGTTGATGGCATTGCGGAAAAAAATCCGTGCAAAGGATTTTGCTATCACACAGCGGATCCCCAGAGCTTTGATCACTTCTGGCGCCTGTTCCCGGGAAGAGCCGCAGCCAAAATTCTTTCCAGCCACAATCATATCCCCGGAGCGTATCTGTGCTGCCAGCTCCGGCCGTAAAGGTAAAAAACCATACTGCTTCATCTCTTCAATCGTTTTCAGGGCCAAATACTCCGTCGGAATAATGATATCCGTATCAATATCGTCTCCCAACCTCCAGACCCTGCCTGTAAACTGTTCCATAGGTGTCCTGTTTCCTTTCCCCCATATTAATCATCAAATATCTCCGGCTATTCTCTGTCAGAAATCATTCTGGCTATCCGGGCTGCTATCCTCTGTCACAGCATATCTGCCGTGCAGATCTCTCCTTTAATCGCTGAGGCCGTCACAGTGGCAGCCGAACCCAAATATACCTTCGAGCTGGGATGCCCTGCCCTGCCTTTAAAGTTTCTGGTGCCAGTACTGATCAGAACTTCATTCTCTCCGATCACGCCCTGGCAACTCCCCCAGCAGACACTGCAATTGGGATTCATCACGATTGCGCCACTCTCCATGAAGATTTGAATCAGTCCTTCCTCCATCGCCTGCAAATAAATCTCCTGACTGGCCGGCACTACCAGAAAACGCACATGCTCTGCCACCTTCCGGCCCTTCAAAATCGCCGCCCCCACACGCAGCTCGTCAATCCGCCCATTATTGCAGGAACCAAGAAACGCCTCGTCAATCGGTACGCCGCACACCTCGGATGCCGGAACCACCGCGTCCACAAAGTCCGGCTTTGCCGCCACCGGAACAATCCGGGAAAGATCAAACGTATATTCTCTCGCATAGACGGCATCCGGATCGCTCGTAAATACCGCCTTCGGTTCCCGCCCCCGGCTCCTGAGATATGCCAGTGCAATCTCATCTGCTTCGAAAAGAGCCGTCTTGGCCCCGGCCTCTACTGCCAGATTGCACAGTACCATCCGGTCATTGACACTAAGGGTCTTCGCCCCGTCGCCGCCAAACTCCATCACCTGATAATTCACGCCGTTGGCCCCGATTTCCCCGATGATCGTCAGCATCAAATCCCGCGGATATACTCCCTGCGGCAACCGGCCGGTAAGATTGAACTTTACGGTCTCCGGCACCAGTACCCAGGATGTCCCGGTCACCATGCCATACAGCAGATCCGTACATCCCACACCAGTCCCAAAAGCTCCCAGGGCACCGTATGTACAGGTATGGCTGTCCGCGCCAAATATCAGCTCTCCAGGGCAAACATAGTGCTCCATCATAATCTGATGGCACACCCCTTTCCCCTCCCAGAAGTCAATCCCATGCTCCCTGGCAAAATCACGCATCTTCTTCTGGGATCCTGCTGTCTTGGCACTGTCAGAGGGCACGTTGTGATCCACTATGAATACCATTTTTTTCGTATCTGCAATCCGCGGATGTTTCAACTTATTATAATACATATCCACGGTCAGATGCGTGGTTCCGTCATTGCTCATCATCCTGTCCAAATTAACCGTATGGATATCCCCCGGACGGACGGATTCCACCCCGGCTGCCCGGGCAATGATCTTCTCGGCAATTGTCATTCCCATCACCACACCTCCTTATTCAGCGACGCAATCAGCCCGCCCTGGCTTAAAATCTGCTGCATATACTCCGGCAGCTTCGTACAGGAAAACTCTTTGCCACCGCTTCTGGCCACCCCTTCTGTCAGAGAAAGCTCCATCTCATCCCCGTCGGCCACCGCATCCGGCAATTCCTTGCATACAATCACCGGCAACCCGATATTGATGGCGTTGCGGTAAAAAATCCGCGCAAAAGACTTCGCCACCACGGCCTTCACTCCCAATGCCTTCAGCACGCTCGGCGCCTGCTCCCGGGAAGAACCGCAACCGAAATTTTCGCCCCCCACTACATAATCTCCCGGCCGGATCTTTTGAGGAAACTTAGGATCCAACGATTCAAACGTATGTACTTTCATCTCCTCGATAGTTGGCAATAATAAATATTGCGACGCAATAATCTGATCCGTATCTAAATCATTATGAAATTTAAAAATCTTTCCCACGGACATCTTTCCTCCTGTCTGCTCTGCTTTCATGATTATAGCATTTATCCTGTTATGATGACAATACATAATGCTCATATTTCTTATAACGGATGGTTATAGGGTTATCTGTTTCATGTGTCGCGAAAGGGTCGCAGCCGTAGAGTATACTTTGCCGGAAAAGGCTGGGGAGGAGAACCGGGTTCGGCGTACCCCTCCGTCTCCCCTCCACCATTGACAAGATCAGACAAGAAATCCCCACTTTCGATTGACAATAAATTTTATCAATAGTAGAATGATACCTATGCACCAAAAATACCCCTGAAAGGAAATTCATATGTCTGAATCTACCAAAAAAACCGCACCAAACAAGATGGGGACTATGCCCATCCGGCCGCTATTAATCACCATGTCTCTTCCCATGATTCTTTCCATGCTTGTCCAGGCCATGTATAACATTATTGACAGCATCTTTGTCGCACAGCTGGGGGAAGCCGCTTTGACAGCCGTATCTATGGCTTTTCCTGTCCAGACTTTGTTGATTGCCGTATCCAGCGGAACTTGCGTCGGTGTCAATGCACTTTTATCCCGCTCTCTGGGAGCTCAGGATCAGGAGGAGGCTCAGAAGGCGGCTGTCAACGGCATCTTTCTTGCCATCGCCGGCGCCATTTGTTTTGCGCTGTTCGGTCTTTTTGGCTCACGGCTTTATTTTTCCAGCCAGACCAGTGATGCCGCCATTATTGAGTACGGAGTACAGTATCTGACAATCTGCATGGTTTTCTCCTTTGGTATCTTTCTGGAGATGGTATTTGAGAGGATTTTGCAGTCTACCGGACGCACCATCTACAATATGTACTCTCAGGGAGCCGGCGCTATCACCAATATCATACTCGATCCGATCCTGATTTTCGGTCTTTTTGGCTTTCCGGCCCTGGGGATCAGCGGAGCGGCCATTGCCACAGTGATCGGCCAGATATTAGCTATGATTTTATCACTGATTTTCAATCTTCGGAAAAATACGGATGTCAGCATCAGCATGCGGGGATTCTCCCCCAGCCTTCCTACCATCCGGGTTATTTATGAGGTTGGTGTTCCTTCTATTATTATGCAGTCCATCAGCTCTGTGATGACCTATTTCCTGAATCTGATTCTGGTCGGCTTTACCGCTACTGCTGTAACAGTACTGGGCGTTTACTTTAAGCTGCAAAGCTTTATCTTCATGCCGATTTTTGGCCTGAACAACGGTATGATCCCCATCATTGCCTTCAATTATGGCGCCCGCGATAAGAAACGAATCATGGAAACTGCCAAATTCAGTATTTTTATTGCTGTTTCCATCATGCTTACCGGCCTTTTCATCTTCCAGGTGTTTACTGCCGAGATGCTGCTTCTTTTCAACGCCTCTGAACAAATGTTAGAAATCGGGGTTCCCGCTTTGCGGATCATTAGCCTGAGTTTTCTGTTCGCCGGATACTGTATCATCGTGGGATCGGTATTCCAGGCTCTGGGCAATGGTGTCTACAGCCTGCTTACCTCGGTTGCCAGACAGCTTTTATGTCTGCTGCCGCTGGCCTATTTATTCGCCCGGTTTGTTGGCCTGCATGCTGTCTGGTATGCTTTTCCTTTAGCAGAGATCATCTCGGTTGCCATGACTACCATACTTTTTATTCGAATTTATCAAAAGAAGATTCGGAACCTGAATTAAGATTGTATCTGATATAATGAATCAAGGGTATTGCAAAATAAACCGCCCGCCATTTCTCTATCCTGTGTTCGGATGGTCCACGTACATACAGACTGCTCTTAACGGAAAAAGCCCGCTAAAATCAGACAGTATGTTCGCAAACAACCTAACACAAGATAAGCGAAATGACGGGCGTTTTATTTTCAACACCCGTCTCAAACAGAATTAGGTTATTTTTTGGATTTTCTACTTTTTCTCCCCCCGAATCACCTCATCCAGAGTCCGGTACAGCTTATCCACCTCCACCGGCTTCGATAAATGTCCGTTCATCCCACATTCCACCGACTTTTTCAAATCATCGTCAAAAGCATTGGCCGACATCGCGATGATCGGTATGGTATGGCAATCTTCCCGATCCATGCTGCGGATGGTGCGGGCCGCCTCCAATCCATCCATCACCGGCATCATAATGTCCATCAAAATCACATCATAAGTTCCCGGTTCCGTGGAGCGGATCCGTTCGATCGCCTCCACGCCATCATAAACACAATCCACCTCAAATCCCCGTTCCTCCAATAAGCATTGGGCAATCTCGGAATTCAGTTCATTATCCTCCACCACCAAAACGCGATATCCCTGGAAAGAAATCATTTCTTTTTGTAACTCTTCTCCCTCGTCCTCGCCAAGTGCCAGCGGAATGGAAAAACTGAATGTGCTTCCTTCCCCGGTTGCGCTGCTTAGCTGGATATTGCTCCCCATTATTTGCACCAGACGGCTGCTGATGGAAAGCCCCAGACCCGTCCCCTGTTGTTTTGACGGATTGGCGCCGGAAGCCTGCTCAAACGAACGAAATACCCGATCCTGATCCTCCTTGGCAATGCCGATTCCCGTATCCCTTACAGCAAAGTACACTATGGCCTTTTCTTCGTCCGCATGGGTTTCTTCCACAGTCAAAGTAATCGTTCCTCTTGCCGGCGTAAATTTTACCGCATTCCCCAACAGATTGATCAGCACCTGGCTGATGCGAATTCTATCTGCCACAAACCAAGAATGGGTCAATGCAACTTTTTGTACAAAATCAATATTTTTGACTGTGGTCTGCGCCGTGATCAGCTCCTTTATCGTCCCTATCATTTCCTGCATGTTAAAATTGACAGGCTCCAGTTTCATCTTTCCGCTTTCGATTTTAGACATATCAAGAATATCGTTGATCAGTCCCAAAAGATAATCAGAGGAAGACTGTATTTTTTGCAGGCAGTCCATAACCCTCTCCTGGCTTTGTCCCTGTTGCAGGGCAATGGCCGCCATACCAATGATGCCATTCATAGGCGTGCGAATCTCATGACTCATCCGGGATAAAAATTCTGATTTTGCCTTACTGGCAATATCGTGCTGTTGCTGGTTTAACTGGCTCTGAATCGCCCGCCCCAGCTCCACCAGATTCTGATATTCCTCACCATTCATAAAAAGCTCAGGATCAATCCCCAAAATACAAAGATTTCCGATATAGCTCCCATTATCATATAATGGCAGCAAAACGCCCCGCTCCCCCGGTTCAATACTCAAAAAGCACTGAAGCACCCTTTGCCGGCTGTCCTCTTCCGTAAAATAACGTACCTCCGCCTCTCCCAACCAGGTGTAAAAGGCCTCTTTTTCTTCTTCTCTATATTTTCTTACGTTTTCCCTGGCAATAGTTTCTTCTTGATGCCATTGATAATTCAGATAGTTGGAATTGAAATCCGCCTGCAACAAAGATACCTGTACTCCACCTGCCTGATAAAATCTGCCGATTTTCCGAATCATCAGCATCATCTGCGCCGGGAAATGAGACCCCCGGCCAAACAGATTCAATGCCACCGACGCCAGGCTGATATCTTCTCCATATCCCGGACTGTTGATTTCATGTCCCTGCAAAGCAGGCAGAATCCCCCGGCTTTTCTCAGGGATATCTTCATAAAATAACACCCCGCTCCCGCCAGAAGCGGCCCTTCTTTGAGCAAGTTTTGCCATACGGATCAATTCCTCACCGGATCGTTCTTTTCCTCCCCGGGCCAGGCCGGCATACATCCTCATATGAAAAATTTCTTCTTCAAAGCCTTGTGATATTTTTTCTGCCAAAGCCTGCACAAATTCTACTGTCTTCGTCTTAGAATATTTTTCCAGCCAAAGGACAAATTCATCTCGGTTCAAACGGAAAGCTACGGTCGGACAGCCCGTTTTCTTCGTCAACTCCCGGCATTTCTCCTGAATCAGGATTCCGATCTCTTCTAACATCATGTCGCCAAATACAATGCCGTTTTTTTCATTGACCTGCTTCATCCCGTCCAAAAACAAATCAACCGCTACTCCATCCGGACAGCTTCTCCGACACGCTACCAGCTGTTCCATACCTGCGCCGAACACATAAAGTCCGGTGACCCCGTCTATCGTATTCTTTCGAAGCTGCCTGGCCTCCCGCTCTTTTTGTTCCTGGATATTGCGAATGCTTCCCACCAGCTTCCAGCGCCTGCCATCTGTGTCATAGACTGCTTTTCCCGTAAGAGCTACCCAGACAAATTCCGTTTCCCCCGGCCAACGGATGCGGAATTCCGCGTACGGATTATCCGCATCCCTTTGCAGCGCCCTCATCGCATCCTCCCGGTCAGCCTCATATACATATTCAGGATTGATAAAGCCGCTCTCTGTTTTGGGGCACTGCCATTGCCCGCTCATTGTCTTGTGATTGACAAGATCCAACATCTGGCTCTGCAAATCATAAGAAAAAAAGATGTCCTTGGAGGCTTCCAACGCAACTTTATAACGTTCCTTTTCTTCTAAAAGAATGTTCTCCGCTTCTTTCTGCTGCTCTGTCAGATCCGTCACTACCTGATACAGGGCATCGATCTCTAGAATGTTCGAGGGCTTAAACTCCTGCAGGCCCGCCCTTCCCTTGCTGATGCAGCTCATCAACTGCTGGACCGGCTTAGTCAGGTGCCTCACCATAAAATAAATGCCAACTACGCCAAAAATCAAACCAATCAATATAGCCGCGACAATCCAGACATATAGATGACGGCTCATGCCAAACAGATCTTCCTCTGTATCCAATCCCAAAAGAACCCATTCCGTATTATCATATGGAACATTATTGCTGTATAAATTCAGCGGACATTCCACCGCATAAATCCCTTGTCCGCTTAAATCGACGTCCTGAACCAAAGACAAATTGTCATAGCCAGTTTCTTTCAAAACAAACCCTTCAGTCATGGAACGGACCAGATTATAAAGCACACCTTTTCCTACCAGCGGAGTATAGCAGTCATTTTCTTTCTTTACTGCCAGCATATATCCGGACTGCTGAGAATCATTTAGCTCGGCCACCGGAAAATAATCATTTAGAATTTTGCTGGAAATTTCCACCCCCAGCACGCCGTAAACCTTTCCTTTGAACCGAAGCGGCAAAGAGTAAGTAATCATCTCATAGGCATCCGTTATTTTCTTTTCCAAAGAAAAAGGCATGGACCAATAGCCCAGATCTTTGGTATCGGCATCTTCATATTCTGCTCCGGCCCGCCAGGGCTCATAAAAATAATTGTCAGAAGGATTTCCTCCTAATCCGTCCATGGAAAACCGGGTAGTCCAGTTGGTGTCCAATGGAATATCCCAAGTTCTGGAAAGCCTTTTGTTTCCTCTCTCCAGTAACAGATCTTTATAATTCGCAGAATTTTTTTCCGGATCGGAATCGCGGATAAAGAAACCGTCAAAATCTCCAGGTGCTGCCATATCCGTTCCTGTCAAAATCAGAAAAACCCCGGTTGTGCCATTATTATGTAAGATCTCCAGACACTCCGGAAACAATTGCTCCAGCAATCCTACTTTTTCCTCACTGGATTGAAGAAATGCCTCCAGTGATATGCCCTCCCCCTGTAAAAACTGTTCCAGAAAGCCATTCATCAATTCTTCCTGCTCCTGAATGGCGGACCAGCGCTGGTTCATATCGTTTTGCAGGATTACCATGCGGTTTTCCACCAGGCGGCTCATCATACTGCTGGAATACTCCTCCAGTGTTTTCATGATCCCTTTGAACATCAGAGTGCCAAGGGTAATGGTACTTTGCACCAACATGATGGCAATCAAGGGAATCAGGAAGATCCGGAAAATCGTTGACTTTTTTCTGTTTTGTTTATTCTTATTCCTCATATTCCTGTCCATCCTCTATAAAATAGTTGCCGCTGAAGACAGTTTATCTGTTCTCGTGCTTTTTATCCATCAATTGCCGCATGCAATGCCTCACAAAAGGAATCATACCATGCCTCAAAAGCCTCTTCTGTCACATAAGGCCCTGCCGCCTCCTCCAGGCTCTCTCCCTGCTCCAGCAATGCCGCCACTGCCGCACGATCCTCGGATGCCTTGTCTGCGAGATGATACTCCAGTACCTTTCTGGCAGCAGATCCATTCTTAAAGCTTTTATTGGTATAAAGAGTAATATCACTCATCTCATCAAAAATTGTCGTCAGGCAATCGTATGTCTTTGGCGCCACTAAAAGTTCTTGCTTTGCGATCACCTGATCCAGCTTCTCACTGCTGTTGGCCTCTTTCCTTACCGGCAGATAACCTGATACACAGCCAAAACGTAGGTTATTCTCTGCCTGGGTAAACCATTTCAAAAATTCTACTGCCGCATACTCATGCTTTTCGTCCGATTTGCTGACTACCATACCGGCGCCCTGCTGTACGGCATAGTTCTTTCCCCCCTGAAATATAGGCGCCGCCATCACCATATAATCTATGGCATGGCTGCCATTGTCCAACTCGACCTGATCTGGAAAATACATGGCGGAGGAAATGGAACCGGTATAGGCCAGAATATCTCCTGTCTTCACATCATCGGAGCGAAATGACCCATAAGCCCCAAAATATCCTTTCACCATCGGAACATAATAGTTTTCCCAAAGGCGATGCAACTCCTCCTTAGGCACATGAAGCGTCATCTCCCCATTTTCCACCTGGAAAATCTCCACTCCCATCTGCTGCATCCCGATAATAAAATAGTTTGCCACCGCATCTCTGCCATAAAGCGCTTTCCCGTCCCCCGGAGTCTCCAGAGTAAGGCCGTCCGTCCACTCATAGTATGCCTGGGCAGCCGCCACCACGCCTTCTATGGTTTCCATACTTTCAAGGGTTATCCCTGTTGCCGCAGCGAAAGGTTCCCAGTCTGTCTTATTGATCATCATAATCTCTGTCGATTTTGCTGTCGGAAAAATCCGGAGTGTCCCGTCCGCAGCAATCCGGCCCTCTTCCAGGTATGAATCCACGTACTGAGCCAGTTCTTCCTCGCTTAGATAATCCGACAAATTGGCTAAGGCCCCTGCCTGCTCCACCTCATATGCCGTATCCGCATAAGAGGAAAATATATCCGGCATGGAATCTGCTCCCACCTTTCCGTCAATCGCATCCCGCACCGCCGACTCCAAATCCGGAACCGAACCCTGGGAATATCCCTGTACATAGATTCCCTTTTCCTGGCCGACAGTTTCATTAAACTCCTCCACCAGCGCATCAAACGCCGCCTGCTGGGAGCCATTATAATAATGCCATACCGTCAAAGATACCGGATCCTTAGGATCCAACAAGCTTTTCTTTCCGCATCCCTGTAAACTGACAACCAAAATGATTGCCAAACCAACTGCATATAGCCTTTTCATCATTACCGTTCTCCTTTTGTCAATTTTACTGACATACCCTCAGTGGACAAGGGTACTTTCTCCTATTATAACATGGAGTGTTTTCAAAGTCATTTTCTTTTTATCATGAAATGCTTTGCCAGTCAGCGAATATCCAAAAATCCTTCCCCATAGGTTTCTTTCGTCTCCGACACCACCACAAAAGCCCGGGGATCATGGGCATAGGCAATTTCCTTGATCAAATAAAACTGTTTGCGATCGATCACGCACAGCAGCGTCTCTCCTTCCTTTTTGCTGTAGCCTCCCACGCTTTTAAAAAATGTGGTTCCCCGGTTCAGCCGTTCCATGATCTCGTCGGCAATTTCCCGGTTCTTTTCCGAATGGATCATCACCATGGCCCCCTTGTTCATACCATAAAGAATGGCATCAATCGTTTGGGTAGTCGCCACCATGGAAATCAATCCATATAATGCCGCCTCCAGTTTGCCAAACACCAGCACAGAAGCACCGATTACCACCACATCGATCATCATCAGTGCATATCCGGTGTGCATATAAGGAAATCGTTTCTGCAGCAGTTTCGCCAAAATATCCCCGCCTCCTGTCGTGGAATCCCGCATAAAAACCAGCGCCATCCCCACACCTGCCAGAATTCCTCCGAAAACGGAGGATATCAGCTTGTCTCCGGCATACTGGGGGAACAAAGGCGCAACGAAACCGTCCAGTACCAGAGACATAATGAAAACCGTCTGTATCGTCTTCCCTGTCATCCTGCGGTTTAAGCATACATAGGAACTGATCAGAAGCGGGATATTCAGGAGCAGGGTCATGATACCTACCGGAAACTTTGTCAGATGGTTAATCAAAAGAGCCATGCCTGACACGCCTCCTGGCGCAATCATGCATGGTTCAATAAAGCACCAAATTCCTAATGCTTGCAAAAATGCGCCTGCAAAGTCATACATCATATCCTTGATACGCTCATTTTTGTTCCCTTTCATATTCCTTTACCTCCTGTTCCGGAAATCTTCTTTCATGCTATCATATCCGGCCGGAAATGTAAACGGGGGTGGATAAAGGGTTCTAGAAAGATACGCCTTGGAGGAAGGGGAGGGTGTTGCAAAATAAGTCACCCGTCATTTTTCTTATCCAGTGTCCGGCT
>CAJUPI010000051.1 GCA_910588125.1 uncultured Lachnospiraceae bacterium | reverse complement strand
TTCGCAAAAATCAGGGATTTTAGGAATTCTTGATCCCGAAACCGGAAAAAGCAGCCGACCATTTCCCGCCTCTTCCCGCTCCTTTTTCCATGGCGTACCTTCTGAAGAAATCAACAGAATGACATTGACAATGTAACCCCATCGTTTTTCCCTTTATCAGCTTTCTCTCTCCAACAGCTTTCCGATTTCCCGTTCTTCCTCCGAGAACAGAAGCTCTTTATTATACCTGTAATAGCGCTCGCAACCATACTCCTGCAAAAATCTCACGCTGTAAAAACCGGTGTTTAATTCTGTCACAAACAGTACCATCTCCTGGCTTCCGGCAAACGCCGCTTCCATAAAGTCAAAGGCATACTCCAGCTTTTTCCCTGCTTCGGCGGACAATTCCTCATATTGATCACTTTCTGCTGCAAACATCTCTTGCAGCCGCCTCCACATATCCTTTGCATCCCTGAAATCTTCGGTTTTTAAAATCAGCAGTTTTTTCTCCAACGCTTCACTTACCTCGCGGCAAAGCAAAAGCTCCCTTCGTGAAAGCAATCCGTTTTCCTGCTTCCGTTCCCATTCTGCACGAAATTTCTCCAGCATTTCAGAATATTCATTTATTCCCCTGGCAGTACCCTTCAGGCATGCGGCAGTCTGTTCTTCCTGTCCATCTTCAAATGCTCCGCTTTTTTGCACTTCCCGCAGCTTTTTCAGCTGTAGCTCCATCTGTTCTTCCTTCTGGCAGACATTTCGAAATTGCTCATTCAATGCTGCAATCAGAAGTCCGGTTACGCTGATTCTCTCATCAAAGGCCGCCCGTTCCAGCTTCTCATATGCTCCTGCCGCTGTGCGGCCTGCCAAAATATCTTCTACCCGGTAATCCTCCTGATACTTCCGATAAAGCTCCAGATAACTGGCAAAGTCACGGGCAATCTTAGGAAACTGAATGTATTCAGCGACAATCTCCCGATCTATCGTCAATCCCAGTCGGCCGTACACTTCCATTAGCTGAGACAGATCCTCCCACCCGCGAGGGGTGGCAAACAGCTTACCATCCACTGTGGTCTCTATCCGGCAAAAATTCTGCTGCCGCACACTTAAATAGGAACAAATTGCCGGATGGATCCCGACCTGCAATGCGTATTCTTTCCAGACATCAAAGTCAGGTTCCACATCGATTCTGCGAATTCTGTCCAGCGTGACGATATCAAATTCCCGCACGGACTTGTTATATTCCGGGGGATTTCCTGCCGCAACGATGATCCAGCCCTGGGGAATCGGATGATTGCCAAAGCTTTTCCCCTGCAAAAATTGCAGCATCGCCGGCGCCAGCGTCTCTGACACACAGTTAATCTCATCGATAAACAAAATTCCCTCTGGCAATCCGGTGCTTCGGATCTTATCATAGACAGACGCTACAATTTCACTCATCGTATATTCCGTCGCGCGGTATTTCTTCCCGCCAAACTCCTTCTGTTCAATAAACGGCAGCCCGACGGCGCTCTGGCGGGTATGATGGGTGATCGTATAAGCGACCAGTCCAATCTGGCACTCCCAGGAGATCTGCTCCATAATCTGCGTCTTTCCTACCCCGGGCGGCCCGATCAGCAGAATCGGCCTTTGCCGGATTTCCGGCATTACATAAGTCCCATAAGCATCCTTCATCAGATATGCCCGGATGCTGTCCTTGATTTCCTGCTTTGCCCGCTTAATGTTCATCACATTCACTTCCTCTCTGCCAGTTGCTCCGGCTCCAATATCAGTTTGATTGCCCACGGCGGCACGGAAATATCCGTATATTGATCCTTTACAAATATAAATGCCGTTTCATACACCGGCCTTTTTACCGGGTAAATTCCCTCGCCGTCCGTAAAATACAACAGTCCCCGCAGCCAGTGAAATTCTCCCTGGCGCATCCTCCTGTTTACATATTCAAACGCCGGCCGGAAGTCTGTCCCGCCCTGCCCGATCACCGTGAAATCCTTCATGTACGCCTCCATCTCCTCGCGGCTGGTAATCCGCTGATCCTCGCGAATCTGCTCGTCGCATTGGATGATATGGATATTGATCTTTCGAAAATAGCTGTCCGACTCACAAAGCACATCATAGGTTTCCTCCAAAAAACGCTTTACCAGCTCTCCCGAACAGGACATCGAGGTATCAATCACAATCACAAGATCCTCGATCCGGCTGACCTCTTTTGACTCCAGAGGTTCTATCAGCGGCATATCTCCATACAATGACATTCCATAAGTATAGAATACATAATCAAAAGAATCCGGGTCAACCTGTATTTCTTCTTTCAACACAGCAAATTTCCTCAAAAACTGCCGATAATCGTAGCGCTCCCGATTTTCCACCTGCACATGCTCCAAAAGGCTGCGAGTATCCTCATCCTGCTGATTGCCCATCGTCTCCATCTCTGTCTGCATCCGTTCCCGATTGCGGCTCCATTGATTCTGCCTCATCACAGACAGCTTCGGATCCTCTTTGGGAAGCTGCCAGTATTGATGATCGTCTACATAAAATTCTGCTGCCAGACGTTCTTTTTGCTTTGGCGGAAGCTGCATTTTTTGCAAAATGCGATAGACTCCCCCGGCATTGAGCACCGGCAAATGCTTTCTCATTCTGCCATACCAGTCCTTCCGGTAAAGAGACGGCTGGCGATGGACACAGCGCAGATACAAACCGTCAATCACAGACTCTGCCGCAATATCACATGCCAAGTTCCAATCCTCAGCTTCTCGCTTACCCCTGGTATCCATATGGCAGAACAGGCAATGCAAAACCATATGGAGATAACTTCGGTTTACTGATACCCGCCCCTGTCGGTATAGTCGGCCAAGATATTCCGGACGATAGTAAATGATAAAGCCATCCGTCCCCACTCCCGTACAATCCGGCGCCGCTTCATATCCCAGGCTGCTCAACGCCACATCCAGACAGCGCATATTCAAATACAGCTCATTTCTGGCATTAGTAAGAATCCTGGTACATAATTCTACTATATTCAATTCTTCCAACTGCCGGTGCCTCACCGGATCTATCATGTTTTCCCTCCTACAGTTCAAAGCGCTTTCTCTTTGGCGAGTTCTTCTGATGCTGAAAATCCATCAGCCAGGCTACTGCCTCCGTATCGCCTGCCTGTTGTGCCATCCGGATGAGCTCCGGCAGTTTTTCGGCCAGAGATGAGCGTTCATCGATACTTATATTCTGTCCATATTCCAGAATCTCTTTCACCAACCAGGAAATTCCTCCCGGATCCAGATTGCCGGCCGCCTTTCCTCTGTGCATATCTGCCTCAAGCATCAACGTGGCTGCCATTTGCCAGTGCTTTATCACATATTCCCGGTACATCCTCTCATTCTTCTCCGTCAGCCCATATGGATATTGCAGCCGCCCCAGCGCCAGCTCCGCAACGAGCGCCTCCGGCTCCTGGACCTTGACATGAGGAAACAGCTCATCATAGCTCTGATATTGGAATTGTGTTCCGGAAAAACAATAACGGTATCGATGTCCGCAGCCATGCGTTTCGATATACAAAATCCGGGCCGGCGTATTCTCCACTGATTCTTCAAAATATTCCGGAAAGATCAGGCGTGCTTCCGCCGCCGCGTTTTCTCCCATAATGGCACCTTTTTGCTTTGTCCCGCTCCCCGGCAGATGAATCCGCACCCGCAGGGTCTGCCGCAGCTCTGACAGCAGTTCCTTAAAGCACGATTTCTCCCCCTCAAAAAGTGTAAAGTCCAAAAACTCCACGCCTCCGGCTCCGGCAAACAGCCCCGCGCCCAGATCCACCGTTCTGCTTCCGCAAAAAATCCGCCGCAATCGCTCGCAATTATAAAATCCATAAGCGCCGATTTTTCTCAGTTGTACAGGCAAATGTAGCTCCTCAACCATGCTTCCGGCCAACGCATAGGCCCCCAGCTCGATCACCGGATAGCCCTCGATATTCTCCGGAATTACTACCATCGTCCCCGGCTGCCGAACCTTATCAATCCGCACGGATTCCTTTTCTATGGTATATTCAAACTCATCTCTCATTTCACTTCACCTCATCCTCTCTATTATATATCATTTTAAAATTTTATAAATCACATTTTATATTTCCCTTGCTCACGATTTTCCTTGCTCACAAAAGGCAGTCAAATACCCCGCTGCAAGCAACGGGACATCAAACTTGCAGCGAGGTATTTGACTAATATCATTAAGTTTAACTCTGAGAATTCTCAGCCATGGAAAAAGAAGCGGGAAGAGGCAGGAAATGGTAACATCTCTTTTTATTTGTTGACCGTTTTCTCTTAAATCATACACAGTCTTCTTTATAATTTCTCATCCGTCAAATAAGAAATCATGTCCCTGCCAGAAGAGACTTTTCTAATCTTATCGATCAGGTCATCATCAGCCAGTTTTGCGGCAACCTTAGACAATAGCAACATATGATTGCGTGCAAAATCCCGATTTGCATTGACACAAAACAAAAAAATCGTATCTACTGTCCCTCCGTCTAACGTTTCCCACAAAATTGGCTTTTCCAATGTTGCGATTGCAATCCCCGGTTGTCTTGCACTGGGGCTTTTTCCATGAGGAATCGCAATCCCATTGCCGATTCCCGTAATTCCCTCCGACTCCCTTAAGTAAATATCCCTGACAAAACTCTCTATATCATCGATATATTGATTCTCATATAATAGCTGTGCCATCCGGCTGATTGCCTCATCTTTATTCTCTGCCTTCAAACCAATACGTATTATTTTTTCATCTAATACATCTCTAAGCTGCATACTCCACCTCTACTGAATAAGATATTGATAAAGCTCCTCCTGATTCAAGCCCTTTAAATCATTCAGATGATTCTCTGTCTCAATCAATTCCAGAAAACCTTTATAAAAGAGCTGAATCAGCCGGGAGTCCTCTTTGCTGTTGATCTTAAACGCAAGCAAAAATACAAATTCTACAACACTTTCTGCATTCCACATAATTGGTCTGTCCAAAATCGCAACTACCACTTTGGATGCCCTGGCAAATGCTGAATTCCCATGCGGTATTGCAACCCCATTTCCGATGCTGGTTGACACGGTCCTTTCCCGTTTCAGGATAGATTCATAATATTGATCTGTCACATAACCCAACGATACAAGCCGATCGGATAAGATATGCAACAATTCCTCTTTATTCTGAATCTTAACCCTGGTAAAAATTAATTCCAAATCAAACAGGTTATGGCAGGAATGATCAAATCGTATCCTGGTTTTCATTCTTCTGCTGTTTAACAGATTGAGCCGACGCTTCATTTCACCTATCTCTTTATCCGGCAACAGAGAACCTGCCTTCAATATTTTTTCACTGGCAACATTCAGCTCTGATGTCGTTACAATCAAATCAAACTGCTCCAGCATGGCCTTGTCAAAATCATGAAGCGAAATGATAGAAATTTTTTCCACATGATTTATTGACATTTTAATCTTATTTAAAAACAGCTGATTCATGCCCATACCTAATCCGGTGACCAGAGCTATGCGAATTGGCTTAGAAAGCCGTTCCATGGATGCCTGAAAATATAATGCGATATAGCTCAGCTCGGTAGAAGAAATATTAATTCCATAATATTCTTCAAACAAGATAGACAACGCCCAGGAAACCCGATACATCTGTTTATATTCTTCCTTAATAAAATTACTGAGTGTTTTTATATCCTGTTTTTGAAAGCGCATCCGGAAAATTGCCGGCCGGATGTGATTAAGCAGTCCATAATATAATTCGCTGTCTCCGGTCAAATCCACATTCAGCACCTCGCTGATGACAGAAATAATATGGGCGACAAAGTTTTTCAGCTTCTCATCATATTTGCCGGCGGTATTTTCATTCTTTTCATCACTGTGTATCAGATAAGAACACAACAGCTGAACAGAAAAAAAGATAATCTCCTCTTCCCGAATCCGAACCGAAAATTTCTCTTCTATCAATTGGAACAATGCCTTAGACCAGTTGTATTCCTCATATTTTTTGATTATTTCACAATCATCCTCCGATAAGTTCAGCCTGGTATCCTTTGAACGGACAATCATGAGTGCAGCATATATCAACATAGAATAAAAAGATTCCTCGGCAAATCTCAGGTTCCATTCTCCTTTTATCGCAAATATACAA
This sequence comes from uncultured Lachnospiraceae bacterium, assembly GCA_910588125.1. Lineage (GTDB taxonomy): Bacteria > Bacillota > Clostridia > Lachnospirales > Lachnospiraceae > Brotaphodocola. The sequence goes on along the minus strand of CAJUPI010000051.1, from coordinate 16,946 downwards.
CTTTTTAATAACTTTAGATCAAGGCCTCTGGCAAAATAGCCAATGCCTTCATCAACATCATACAAACCATTATTCATCACCAAATGCTTAATAGCAAGTCTGATATTTTCTTCATTTCCATAAAGAGAAATTCCATAATTTTTCTTTATCTTTACATGTATCTCAAATACTGACAGCCATTCCTCGCACTCACTTAGCTTTTTTCTGACTACTGGTATGGAATCGTAAACCTGCTCGCTAAGCTCATTCAAGGTTATCCGTTTGTTTTTACAGGATAACAGCACAAACAAATACTTATCCATCTGCTGTCCACCGGCCGCCATGCTTTCAAAACCAAAATGGAAAAATAGCTGGGGAATCGCACTGCTGTTTTCCACGATTAGATGAAGCCCCTTTCGCGGCTGTTTCTGGATGAAACCATACCCGGATTCTTTAAGAATATCATTTAACTGCTCAATCTTCCTGCGAACCGTACTCTCACTGAGTTCCAGGATGGACGCTGCCTTAGAGACGGATATATATTCATTTTCGCTTAGCAGCAACAGAATGTTGTGCAATAAAATATGATCTTTTACCTGTTTCATCATTCAACTCCTGCTATTGTGCGCCCCATATTTTCTCATCCTACCACAAACCCGCTTTTCCTGCGGAACCAAATAATTCCATTTTCTCCTGCACCGTCAGCTTTACTGCTTCGATGGCAGGATTAAAAACCTGAGGCGGCATAAAGTTGCCGGTGTTTATATAAATTTCATTAACCTTTCGAAAAAATACTTGTTTGATATCACTGGAAATATTCACTTTTTGAATGCCAGCTTCACAGGCCGCCCGGATTTCTTCATCAGAATTGTCACTGCCACCATGAAGAACCAGCGGAATTGTCGCCACCTGGCTGATTTTTCTCAGCAGTTCCAACTGCAGCTTTGGCCTGAATCCTTTCGGATAAATACCATGAGCAGTGCCAATCGCAATTGCTAAGGCATCACAACCCGTTACGTCTACAAAATCGATAACCTCCTCCGGATTTGTATAAGTAATATTTGTGACTCCTCCCTCATCGGATCCATTTACTTGCCCGATAGTCCCTATTTCAGCTTCTACAGAAACATCCTGTTGATGGGCAAATTCTGCAATTTCTTTAGTGATCCTTTTATTTTCCTCCAGGCTCAGCAGTGAACCATCATACATTACCGAAGTAAAGCCCGCATGGATTGCCTTCATGCATTCTTCTATACTCTTTCCATGATCCAGATGCAGTGCAAATGGAACTTTGCTTTCTTTTATCCGTGAAATTACATAGTGAAAAAAGTATGGTGTCGCATACCGGAACTCCCCTGGTGCAAATTGCAATATTGCCGGGCTATTCGCCGCCTCTGCCTGTTCCACAACTGCCCGAACCAGGGCAAGATCTGAAGTATTAAACGCGCCGATTGCAAAATGATGTTCTTTCGCTATCATAAGCATATCCTTTAAATTGTATAACATAACACCTCCTGATTTTACATGATTTCTATCTCAATATTTTCCAGATCCTCATCGGAAAGCTCTCTTCCCAAATCTTCCCCTCGGTTTTCATCTTCTTCTGTCACCGGCTTCTTTAAAACAGAAAGGACAACTGCCGTCACCACAACACCTGTTACCAGTGAAATACATCCCTGGAGTGGAGATGAGAAAAAAGGAAATGCTATAAAACCGCCGTTTAAAAGTTCAGAAGAAGTTCCCCAGACCATCGAAATCCCACCGGCCACGAAAGAACCACAGACACAGGCAGTAACAACTCTTACCAAATCTCTGGCGGCAATCGGAATCACCCCTTCCGAAATCATAAAGCATCCCATAACGGAAGCCGCCTTCAGCGTTTCCCGTTCCTGTCTGGTGTATTTATTTCTCGTCAGAAGGCAGGACAGGGAAATCCCCAGTGGCTGAATCATACTTGCAATAATCTGTACTGTCTTGGCATCACGAATACCTTCTGCATACAATGCATTTACAAATGCCGTCGCTGTCTTGTTCACCGGGCCACCAAAATCAAAAGTTGCCATAGCTCCCAATACGCCTCCATAGATAAATCTGGATCCCGAAGATAACGACTGCAAAAATGCAGTTAAATGAGCCATCAGCCAGACAATCGGTCCTTTAATCACAGCAAACATCAATACCCCGGATATGGCCGTAGCCAAAAATGGTATAACAAGCATACCTTTTAGTGCGGCAATTGCTTGGGGAAGATGAATATATTTTTTACAGGCATTTACCACCACACCAACTAAAATGCCGCCGGCCATACCGCCGATGAACCCAGTATTGATACTGCTGGCCAGCCATCCGATGATAAACCCCGGAGCCAGTGCTACCTTCCCGCTCATAGAAAACGCGATATAGGCGCAAAGGACGGGTGTCATCATCTGCATTCCCAGGGATCCGGTCTGAAACAACCAGTATCCGATGCCGCTTTCCCCTAAGTTTGCCACTGACTGTCCTGCCAGTGCCCGTCCAATTGCCATAGTAAGCCCTGCTGCCACCACCAGTGGTATGAAATAAGAGATACCGGTAAGAATATGTTGCTTCATCTCTTTCATGTTGATGATATCTTTCATATATATTGCCCCCTTATCTTTGAATAACCTTCTCGACCTTTTGAATAAAACCAATAGGATTTTTTATTAATGTCGAAGTGTCTATTTTAATGATCTTTTTTCCCTCAAACCGTTCTGCCCTGTCTATTGCAACATCAATTGCCAGGATTACCACATCTGCCTCTTCAATCTCTTTTGCGTTTAGCTCATCCTCAATTCCAATACTTCCCTGTGTTTCACAGGAAATGGTATGCCCCCGGAGCCTTGCACTTTTAATCAGCTTTTCTTTTGCAATATAAGTGTGTGCGATGCCCGCCATACATGCTGCCACTCCTACGATTTTCATTTATCTTTCCTCCTCTGATATAAATGGTATCCCTATCGTAACTTTACAATGTTCCCCCTTTAGTTTTAATCCATCACATGCTGCCGGCACAAGCGCTGCATGTCCCTGTACGAGATGGAAAATCCGATCTCCTGCTTCCAAAATCAGATCCTGTTCCACTGGAACGATAATCCGATGTCCGTCAAACTCAGGTAAGGAATAGGTGCCATTGATTGTTACCAGCTGAATACCAAAGGAATCGTTTTCTGTCTGGCTTATCAGATCTGTCACCGTATATTCCTCGCTTTCTTCCCGAATGTGAGCTTTCATGACAACTCTTTTGGTTATCTGTTCCTCTGTATAAACCGTATAGTCAAACAATTCCAGGCCGTCCTCCATATCCAGGCCACAAAACATCTCGCTATGGCTGATATCTTTCTGATTGATGTTCTTTTCCACACGAATGGTGACATCATTGCACTCGTGAAATTCCAGAAAGAGGCAGCCCGGACCCACACAATGCGGCATTCCGGCCGGAATCAAAATCATCTGCCCTTTTTCTACCGGTATTCTGTGCAGGCAGGCCAGCATTTGCGGAATATCCTGGCACTCTATCAGCTTTCTCCACAATGCTTTCGTTACATGTGGTTTAAAACCCGCATATACACATGGCGCCTCATTTTCCATTTCTCTTGTTTCTGCAATATACCATGCCTCACACTTCCCCATAGGCATATGAAAATATTTTCTTGCATCCTCCCGTCTGGGATGACACTGCATAACCAGCCTTACCCTGGTATCTCCCGCCCGGGCAAGGATTGTCAGATGATTAGCGTTATATCGCTGAAATGCCCGTCCCAACACTTCCTCCGGATATGACCGGATAATATCACTCAGCAACCATCCCCCTTGTTCCTCCACCGTTTTACTGACAGCAAACCCTTCCCCCTTCCCTTTTGAAATAGCCCCGATCGATGTGACAAGCAGTTCTTCACACATATGCGAATCTTCTTCTGCTTTTGCTTTTCTCCACCGTTCCAACAGCTTTCCGCCAATATAAAAGCGCTCGATACGATTATCCTGAAACAACAGCGGATACTGAACCAGAGTTCTGTCAATCATCATCAGATTCCCCCTTTTCTTTTTATGTGTATCCATATGTTCATTATATTTTATTTTGCAGGCATCAAAAACAAACAATTATTTTTATTAATGTAGTCAAATATTATTTATTTTGACCAAATCAAACAGGAATATTCTTCGTCACGCCGTCATACAAAAAAGAGGGTGTTACAAAATAAGTCCCCCGCCACTTCTCTTATCCGGTGTTCGGACGGTTCACGTACACACAGCCTGCTCTTAGCGGACAAAGTCCGTCAATATCAGACAGAATGTTCGTAAATAGCCGAACACGGGATAAGAGAAATGACGGGGACTTATTTTGCAACACCCTCATATACTACACTAAACCCATAATAAGGAAAATAACTATTATGTCCAATCCAAAACCAACCCCCAGGCTCGCCTTTCTTCATCTTCTGGAGGAAAATCGCCCCCAGGCGATAGCCTGGCTCCAGGGCGGTTCCTCCTATCCAAAAATCAGCGGCCTGGTCAAATTTTATGACACCCCCTATGGCGGAATTCTGATCGAAGCTGAGTTGTTCAACCTTCCTGATATTTCCATCCCTGGAAGCACCAATTTCTATGCTTTGCACATTCATGAATACGGCGACTGTTCACAGGATTTTTCCAGAACCGGCGAACACTATAATCCCGACGCCAGACCTCATCCCTGGCATGCCGGAGATTTGCTCCCTCTTCTTGGCAATCAAGGTTACGCCTGGGACGCCTTTTATGACAAGCGTTTTCAAATCAAAGATATCCTCAACCGCTCCATTATTATCCACAAAAATCCCGACGATTACACCACTCAGCCCTCCGGAAATTCCGGCCAGAAAATTGCCTGCGGCATCATCCGCAGCAGCCAGTCCTGATCTCTTCTCATTAAGGAATGGCACTAATCCTCCATGATAACGATCTATCGCAGAAACAGCTGTACCCAATAATCAACTCCTGCACTGTTCTGATAATGCCCGACTGCCATTGAAGTAAAATTCGCATTCAGTATGTTCGCCCGATGGCCAGAGCTGTTCATCCAATCGTTCATCACCGATGACGGAGTTTTCTGCCCATAAGCAATGTTCTCCCCTGCTGACTGAAAACTGATGCCCGCCGAAGTCAGAACCGTCGAAAAGTCACTGCCATTCGGTCTGGTATGAGAAAAGCTTCTCTCGATTTCCTTTGCCCGCAAAAGCGCTGCACTCTCTGCTTTGGTATGTATTTTCAGAGCAGGGAGTCCCGCTTTTGCCCGCTCTGCATTCACCAGGCTGACCACCTGCTTCGCATAAGCGTCCTGGCTGCCGTCCGGAATTTCCGGCTCATCCGGAACCTCTGGTTTGTCCGGAACCCCCGGATTATTCGGAATCATTGGCCCGCCCTGTCCACAATCAAAATTCCCTCCCAGGTTCCCGGAAAACAAATCACCCAAACAGCCTCCTCCTAAATTTTCCAATGACAAATTTCCAGAGCAGGCACCGCCTAAGCTTCCCTTTAGCTGCTCCAGCACTTCCCTTAAATCATTCTGATTACTGCCTCCAATCACGATCGCCTGCCCACCCGGAATATTATAGGTGCCGACACTTGCCGCATATGCCGTATTCGTCATTGCCCCTGCTGCCAAAGCTGCTAACGCACATCTGTACATTGCTGATTTTCTCATATCATTCTCTCCTTTTCTGCCATACATTTTCTGCTTTTCCAACATACAGCCTGATGATTTCCTATTTGTTACATTTCTGTTACAAAATCATCATAACACATAATTCATGGTAAATAACTAGGAGAACTATGGCAAAGTCAGCAGTCATTTCCAAAAAAGTAAAAATTAGAAATCTATGACATTTAGTTGATTTTTTCGGAAGGTACGCCGTGAATAAGTGCTTGTGACAGCCGGTTCGCTGGCGGGATTTTTTCCCGTTTTGGGATTAAAAAGCTCTAAAATTTCTGGATTTTGCGAAAAGCGAAACGAAAATGCCCAAACTCGCTTCGCTCAGACAGTGTGCATTTTCGTTTCAATGCAAAATTCAGAAACTTAAGAGCTTTTAAAATCCCTGCAAAAGTCAAAAATCCCGCCAGCGAACCGGCTGTCACAAGCACTTATTCACGGCTGTGTATTCTCGAGATTAAATATAATGATATTGTTTTTTCTGTCACTGGCAACGCCTACTTATCTCTCGCAGTCTATTTATATTAAAAAAATATAACAATAAATCAGCCCGGATATCTACTCTCAAAGTATCTTATCCGGGCAACAATGGCGTTTGAATTAACATCTTTTTATTTAACGATTTTTTATTTAACGCTGAGAATATCCAACTTTGGAGGAAGGAGCGGGACGGCGGCCAGTCTGTCGGGGGCTTTTGACTTTTGCAGGGATTAAGAAACCGGAAAAAGCTCCCGACAGACTGGCCGTCGTCCCGCTCCTTCCTCCAAGGCGTACCCTCTGATATAACAAAGCTCCCTCTCACTACTGCCGGGAATACAACGCCTTGGAACTGACTCCCGGCAGGCGTCCCAGCTTTCCGGATACAGCACTGATCACATCTGACGGCGCATCCAATACCACACTGATAATATTCACCTGTTTTTCCCGATAAGGAAGCCCCATGCGTCCGATGATATATTGGCTGTACTGGTGAAGAATCTCATTGACTGCAGCCGCTGCATCCAACTTTTCTACAATGATCCCTACCACGGCAATCCTGGTTTCCTCCCCTCTGCCTGCTCTTTCTTCTCCCATCCCCAATCCTCCTTCTGATTGCTATCTCATTATCTCGATCTCCCCGCCTGTCTCTGGCATACGATTGATCGGATTCTCGCGGACATCCAGATAGCGAAGGCTCTCCGCCTGGTTCAGCGGAGTTAAATCCGTCACGTAATTATTGCTCAGACCCAGACGGGCCAGCTTTTTCAGCCCAGACACAAATTCAACATTTGTCAATTGATTTCCGTCCAGAAAAAGCTCCTCAAGATTAGGATAATTTTTCAAAAAATCTGTGTGTTCATCAAGAGACATATCATCATACCAGACGTCCCTCATCCCTGAATAGACCTCTACATAAAAGTTTTGCTTCAGGTCAATCTCTTTCAGATACAGCTTTTTCAGAGAAGTATTTTCCTGCAAACGGTCAAAATCGATCCCAAACATACTTTCATTGAGATATAATTCTTCTAACCCGCTATGATTCAACGCATGGGAAATATCTCCGAATATCTCCATCTTCCGGCCATATCCGCTCCAACCGCTTTCATCGCTGATGCCACACAGATCCAAGTATCTTAAATTGGTCATCCCATCCAGAAAACTGACATCCCTAAGTGGCACTGCATATGTCCATGCAGAATAACAAGCCAGCCGTTCCAGATTCGTCAGTGATGAAAGTGCCTGAATCTCATCAATATTACAGCCATGAATCGATAAATCCTTAAGATTCGTCAATCGTCCCAGAGGCGCTACTGATGTAAGCCCGCTGATATCCAGAGCTTCTAACCGGCTGAGTCCCTGCAAATTTGGATCCGGCTGTGAGGTTGATTTATCCAATGTCAAAGAAACCAGTCCGGACAATGCCGAAATAAAATCATAATCTTTTACGGAATGATTGCCGGTCAGCTCCAATACAGTCAATTGGGAAAGTCCTGCCAAAGGCTCCATGCTGATCGCCTCTGTCTTGTTTATAGCCAGCTCTTTCATACCGGTAAGCGGTTTTAAAAAACCAATGTCACGGATGGCTTCGGATTCCAGATACAGGCTTTCCAGCTCTGTCAGTACAGATAGCGGCGAATAATCGGTCATACTGCGGGATGGTTCATCAGAGAATGGATCTCTGTCTGCCTCCCGCTCCACAATTTTAAGAGAGCGCAGCTTCACAAGCGGCGCCAGCTGCCGGAGATCCGGCTTTTCTATCTCTTCCAGAGAGAGAATTTCCAGATTCTCAAAGGCGGATAAGCCATCCAGGGATCCCGGCTTCTCTATCCGCAGTTCCACCAGCTGTCCCGGCTCCAACAACTCTGCCAATTCTCCCGGGCTTATGCCATGGCAGGACAGTCCTTTCAGCTTCTTCAACTCTCCTAATACTTCTTTGTCCGTCCAGCGGTAAGGCAGCTCCAATTTCTGCAGATTGGGAAAATATGCCAGATCATCGGTATTCCATTCTGCCGGCGCCAGCTCCAGAGACTGCACCATCGGTTTCACTTCTCCGTACGGCTCCTCAAAGCTATACTCCACCGAAAAAACATCCTGGCCGTTTTGAATGCCAAGATACCGCAGCTTTGCCAGCTCCTCTTCTGTCACATCTTCTGCCGGCTTTCCATAAATGCCATTTATCAAAGATTTGTGAAACGGCGAGGCGAAAAAAGCAGCTTCTTCCATTGCTTCTTCTTCCCCGGACTCCACTGCCGCCGGCGAAAACGCCGATCGGCTACCCAGATTGGACTTAGAAGTATCCCGTCCGCCGGATCCCACTCCTGCTGCAAACAACAGGGCAATCCCTGCAAAAACCGCCATCGCCCACAGAAGCCATGACCCGTTTGCCGGTGCACCCTGCCTGTTCTCCCCGCTCTGCGGACTGATATGATGATGGACATGATAATTGATCACCCGATCATCCTCAAGGATATACTGGCTCTGGCAATACTCACAGGCAACGATCTTGGTATTTCCCGCCACCGGCAGCAATCTTCCGCCGCAGTTTGGGCATTTCAAATCTACAAATTTCATGAAAATCTATATCTCCCTTATCGTCCCGCTGCAATCTTACAGCGCCTGCCGGATCTTCTCCGCAATCTCCTCATATTCCGCATCCGTCAGCAATACCTTACCCGGATTCATCTCAAATACTCCGCCCCACTCCGGGCCTCCTTCATACTTGGGCACCAGATGCATATGCAAATGACAGCCGGTATCCCCATAAGCGCCATAATTCACTTTATTCGGCTGGTATACCTTATGAATCGCTCTCGCCGCCTTCGCTACATCGGAAAAAAATGCATTCCGCTCCTCATCCGTCAGTTCAATCATCTCACTGATATGCTTATCATGAGCCAGAATCAAACGCCCCGGATGGCTCTGCTCTTTAAAAACATACAAAAACCCAGTATCCATCTTACAAATCGGATAAGCAAACTTTGCTACTAACTCCCCCTGCATACAATACGCGCAATTCACATCTTTCATTGTCCAATCCCCTCTTTTTCTTAGATAATCTTTACTATTGGCTACGTTTTCTTTATTTTAACCTCTCTTTACCAGTTATGCAAGAATTTCTTTTCTCGCAAATCCTAAAAAAGGCGCGCAATGCTCATCCCCCAGATGGTTTTTGTTTCATAAAACGCAGCATCCGGTCTTTCTGTATAGGAAAGAAAAACTGGCAGATCATAGATTCAAAACAAAGAGCCGAAGCAAGTGCCATGTATTACAGCATTGCGGAAACGGTAAAGGCAAACGGGTTAAAACCCCGTGAATATTTTCAGTATGTATTGGAACAGATGCTGCTGCATCTGGACGACAAACCGGAAGAATACATTCATGACCTGGTTCCGTGGTCAGGCAAGCACATGAGCCGCATCGTAAGTATCTTAGTAGGTCTGGCAACATTGGCTGAAAAGAGTAAACCTTACATAAAGCGGCACAAGGGACAGACAAAAAAAGACCCATCAGCAAGCTTGGCGGCAATTGACGGGTCGAATGACGATTGCTCAAATTAGCAATCTGTAATTCCCTAAAGGCGGCAGCTACATCGCCGCCTTTCTCCTATTACAACTTCATCGTAGCATTTTGTCAGGGTGAAGTCAATAGGGAAATTCATTTCCCTATAAGCGAAACCAGAAGCAATTTAAGGCTCCGCCCTCTCCATAAAGAAAATAGGTTCCTTTCATTTCAATTCCGTTCTCTGTCCTTCTGCTAATTTTCCTTGCCGGTGTCCGGTCATATTCCGGGATTCCCTGGTATTCCTCATAAGCATTTATGAGCCGCTGAAACTTTCTCTGTTTTGCTTTTATGCTGATTCCTGTTTTGGAAAAGCATCAGGGAGCATTCGGGGATATCCTGGAGGCAGTTACCGCCGACAGCGGCTACTGCAGTGAAAAGAACCTGATATATCTGAAAGGAAACGGAATCAGCAGCTATATAAAGCTCCAGGACCACGAAAAACGGAAGACCCGGGCATACAAAGAAGATTCGGGCTGGCATTATTTTGTCCGAAGGACTGGTTATTTACCATATATGATCAAATCAAGTTTAGTGATATAATGGTTAAAAATAGAGTGGCTGCCATTCCGTTTACTAATGCTGAAAAAGAGTTTGAGTTCATTAATGCGGGGGGTACTCGCTACAATAACAGGTGTGGATTTGTCTATCGTTGGGGATAGATGCAGAAATCATGTTGGACCCTTTGTTAAATTCAATCCTATAAACGGAAATCTAATCAAACTACACTTGGAACGCACATAATCTTATAAATTGTAGGAAAGAGGGTGTTGCAAAATAGGTCCCCCGTCATTTCTCTATCCAGTGTTCGGACGGCTCACGTACACACAGTCTGCTCTTAACGGACAAAGTCCGTCAATATCAGACAGAATGTTCGTGAATAGCCGGACACTGGATAAGAAAAATGACGGGGGACTTATTTTGCAACACCCTCTTTTTGTTTGCTTTTACGAATTCCAACCGATGCCACTATGGGTGCCAGATATTCGTTTCAAGTATCCCTCCAGATCTCCGCAAAGAACCAACTCCGTATAGTCTAAAGGGGCGTTGTAAACGAGCCAGCCCAATTCGAAACGGGCGTTGATTCTTGTGGCAACTGTGTGTTCAACCTCAGTGCAGCCAATGGAAATCATGCTCCCATCCTTTTTATATTCACTCTCATGACCAATGTCATTCAGTTTGGCATTGAAAATACTCAGTCATGGAAAAATCAACTTAATGATATTTCTCTCATAACTTGTTCTATGCCGCCTTTGCCTCTCCTTGTCTGGCCGTCTCTGATTTCGGCTTCTCCGGCTTCTTCCATGCATGCATCGCCAGTGCCAGCGCGATCACGCCATAGGACACAAACACCCGGAAATATTCACCGATAACCGGATCACCGAACAATTCCTTACCCGCCAAAGGCGAAACAATAAACAAGGTATGGAACAATACAATTCCTAAAAGCGCCTGCTTGTTCGTCGCCTTCTGCACCGAAGCGCCGCCCACCAGCAATGCCGCAATCGCAAACTGTCCAACCTGTGTATGGGCGCCATAGGTGGAGATCGTTCCCACATTCTGCAAGAAGATCAGCTGGCCCCAGCTTGCCAATACCGTAGAAAAGATCATAGCAATGATACGTGTCTTATCCACATTGATACCTGCTGCATTGGCCACAGTACGGCTCTGGCCCACGGTTCTCATATTTTGCCCCAGACGGGTCCTCATCAAAATATTGTTGAAACAACAGAGCGCTCCGATACAAAGATATGTCATCACCGGCAGCCGCACTACAATCAATACATTATAAATCTCTGGCACATAGGTCAATGCATAAACCACCGCCGCCAGCACCACATTGACTCCGGCCTTTAACGGCTTAAAAGAATTTGCCCCCATATCATCGCCTTTTTTGGTTTGCAGCTTCCACTTTAAAAAGCCATAAGCCTGCCAGAGCACAGTTGCCAGACATCCCAGCTCCACTGCAGACAAAAGAAGCAGGCGATCCGCCGCCAGAAACTGTTCCACCGGCTTAATATAGGTCAAGGCATAAATCACTGCCGCCGCTGCTACTTTAATCACAGTGGACTTCCAGTCCACCTCCTGCTTTTTGGCCAGCTTAAAGATAACTGAACCTGCCATCCATATCAGTACCAGATAGAACCCCAGCTCCACAATAGTCAGCATCGGCACCGTATCCAGCGCATATTTCACAGTATCCTTCAAGTCGATGGTATTCTTGACGCCAATTCCCGTAGGTATCATCAACGTCGAATTGTTCATCTTAATCACGCCACCAAAAATAAACAGAAATACCAGCTGATAGATACCATCTGCAAAATATCCCAGCACCAGGCCGCCGATCATCTCATTGCCCTTCATATAATTGAACAGCTTTCCTACCAGAAATCCGAAAAATACGGCAAAGGGAGTCGCCAGCGCCACCGTAAATAAAAAGCCTGAAATGCCGGTAAATCCCCAGTAGGTAGTCAAAAAGATCGCCAGCTGAGCTGCCATTGCACCGATTACAATACCAAAATTCAGTCCCATACCCGCAATAACCGGAATGATCAGGGACAAGACAATAAAGGAATTACGGGCAATCCGGGTAAACAATTCTGATGCTACAAAAGTCAGTGGCTGCTTGGAAAAATAAGTCGCCAGCACACAGAGAATCAAAAACAGAATTACCACCATATTTTGAAACAAAAAATCCGATATTTTTTTATTCACGTCCGCTGCCTCCTTTCACCTGACTGAGCGCGTAAATGATAATACCGTTGGAGATAATCAGACGCGCGACCTCGGACAGGTTGCTCTCCGGAATGAACTGATTCGCCACCGGCAGCCCCAATGCCAGGATGCCCTGGAACAAAAAAGTTCCGATCAACACATGGGGAATCCGTGCCCGTTTGGGACTGGCTCCGCCGATCAGTACGGCAGCCACAGAGGTAAAGCCCATCATCATCGGACCATTATAAAGCTGCATAAAACCAAAGCCCTGCGCATATACCAGAATTCCCACTGCTGCCAGCACCGTAGACAAAGTGGTTCCGATCAGGCGCATTTTATTGACGTTGATCCCTGCTGCCTTGGCAAACATCGGGTTGGCCCCTGCCGCACTCATGGCAATTCCCGTTTTTGAACGCATAAACAGCCACACCAGGAAACACATCAAGAAGAAAAACAGTAAAAGGCCGGTCGGGATCGTCAAATCTCCGATGCTGATTGCCAGCGTCTTGTTCATGACATTGCTAAAGGAGGATGCCAGGGAAATCGTATTGCGCAGTCCCTTTCCGGCATTAGGCCAGATCAGCTCACCGTCACTGAACGGCAGCAGCATCCACATCATATTCATAAACGCAATAATGGAAAAGCCGACATAGGTCGTCACTGTCATTTCCGAACCCTTTACCCGGTTCAGCAGCAGGCCATACAGATAGCCGATTCCCGTAGCCAGCACCACGCCAATCAAAATCGCCAGCATGACAGCCACCCACATGGCAAACAGCGGATGAACGGCCACCAAAGACGGTATCTTCGCCACCTGGAGCTGGATCACGATCAACCCCCCCAGAAGGCCGCCGACAATCCCCATAGAGATACCGAAATTCAATCCGATCCCACACTGTACAGCCGGCACCATCGCCAGGGCCAGAATCCCGAACATTCCCCACCGCCTGAGGCAGTCGCTCAACAACTGCATCAGATTCATATGGAAAAAGCCTGCCCCCGCTACCAAAAACAGAAAAAATGATACAATAATGACGCGGGGCAGTCCGAATTTCTCTACCAAAGGTTTTACTGGATTACGCATCCTTTTGCCCTCCTTTCCAGGCGCCGGACATGGCAAGTCCAAAATCAGCATCCGAATCGTCCGGCTTCAAAATACAGGCCAGCCGGCCATCGGAAATAATCGCAATCCGGTCAGAGACGGAGCGCAGTTCCATCAGCTCCGAGGAGACAATCACCACCGTCATTCCCAGCTCCCGGTTTAACTTTGCCAGATACTCCAGCACCAGTTTCTTGGCCCCGATATCAATACCGCGAGTAGGCTCGGAAACAAACAGCACCTCCGGTTCCAACGTCAGCGCCCGCGCCAGACATACCTTCTGTTGATTGCCGCCAGAAAGCGCCCCCGCCGGCTGACGAATCCCCGTACAGCGGATGTCCAGCGTCTTTACCATCTCTTCCGCATGGGCATGGGCCGACGCCGCATCATAAAGCTTCATCCAGGCAACCTTTTTGAGAAACTTGCCATTCGTCTGCATAGCAGAAAAAATAATATTCTGCTCAATACTCTCGTCCAGCAAAAGGCCCACGCCCCGCCGGTCCTCAGATACAAACGCCACCTTGTGATCCAGGGCGTCTCCTAACTTGCCCAGATTCAGGGGCTGTCCCTGGATCTTCACCTCGCCTTCCGCTTCATAAAGTCCCATGATCCCGTTCGGGATCCCTAATTTCCCCTGGCCTGCCAGTCCGCCAATGCCAAAGATCTCTCCCTTACGGATATCCAGATCGATCCCCTTGACCTTTTCACCCGGCATATTTACTTTATAATTCCTCAAACTTATGGCGATATCATCATCGCGAATCGTGCGGCTGTCCGGTATCCCGTCATCCACCAGCTTCTCCATCTTCCGCCCGATCATAAGCTCTGCAATCTCTACCACATTCGTATCTTTGATCTCTTTCCTGGCTACAAATTCGCCATCTCGCAAAATCGTCATCGAATCTGCTACGGCCATCACCTCATCCAGACGATGAGTGATAAAAATAATTGCAATTCCCTGAGAAGAAATCACCCGCATCGCTTCCAACAAACGCTCTGCCTCCGACTCGGTCAGCACCGCCGTCGGCTCGTCAAACACCAGAATACGGATTCCCGTCTTATCCAGCTCCCTGGCGATCTCTATAAACTGCATATATCCTACCGGAAGTCCCGCAACCTTTACATACTCTTCAATCTGCAATCCGATGGTCTTGAGCGCCTTTTTGGCATCCCGCCGCATTTGCTTCAAATCCAGCGATTCCATCGAACGTCCAAACACACGGCTGACCAGATTTGGCGTGCTGATCTCACGTCCTACTTTAATATTCTCTGTCACCGAAAATCCAGGAATCAGCATAAACTCCTGGTGTACCATTCCAATCCCCAGCTCCATTGCCTTTAAGGGGGTGTCAATCTGCACTGGCTCTCCGTTTACCTCTACTGTCCCCTCAAATCCGCCGGTACTGTGGATGACAGGCATCCCAAACAGAATATTCATCAGCGTGGACTTCCCGGCGCCATTTTCCCCCATCAGCGCGTGAATCTCACCGGGACGGATGTGAAGCTTTACCCCCTTAAGCACCCGGTTGCCATAATATTCCTTGGCGATGTTGTCCATCTTAAGGACATAATTTTCCTTTGTTCTCTCCAAGCTACCAACCTCTTTCTACATATATTTCATCATTGCTTATCCATGCCCCGATATAGAAAGTTCTGCCAACTGATGTCTCAAAGACTTCTGTTGGCAGAACCCCAGATACCATCACATTATTCGATTATTCAAAGGTAACAAAATCGGACATTACCAGGAAATGATTCTCCTTTGCATTGCCGTCATCATCCACATAGTAATCCAGAGTCATCTGAGCGCCAGGAGTAAACTGCTCTGCACACTCCTGAACGGTAGAACGCAGCAGCGCCTCATCCAGCACTTTGCCGTTGGTCTCACCCTCAAGAACCTTCTTTGCATACTCAACGCCGGCACTGATAAACAGCATGTTACAGGGAACTCCCCAGGTAGATACGCGGCCGCCCATGTTAGCCTCGGTAACCTTCGCCTGAAGCTGCTCCATCATGTAATCCACATCAGCCTCATGGCCTGCCATGTCGATGTTCAGGGCAGCCGGGAATGCATGGAACGGGGACGGGCAGCACTGCAGGCTGTAGATCGCACCATTCTCAAATACGGAACGGATCAGCGGCTCCTGCATACCACAGTTGGTGGTAAAGAACACGGTATCCTTGCCATACTTCTCGATCTGACGCGGTACATCCTCCAGAATGAACTGCTGAGCACCAGTGATACCGGAATCGCCGGTCGGATCCGGAGCAGTAACATCTACCAGCTCGATACCGTTCTCAGCACAGTACTTCTTCAGATTCTCATGACGGGCCACAATCAGAGCATAGCTCATGTGACGCGGGAAGGAATAGTGAATCATGGTCTTTGCGCCCTGCTTTTTCGCCTGCGGCGGAATCACAATACCACATCCAGGCTCATCTACCTGCAAAACAATGTCTGCCTTCGGATTGATAACACCCGGATCCTCACCAGGAGTACCAACGATAAAAATCATATCCGGACGAGTCTCACGAACCTTATCAATCGCCGCTGCTGTACCCGGAATCGCCTGGCACCAGATAATTGCCTTCACAGCCGGATCGGAAGCCATTGCCACAGTATTAGAGATAACGGTCTCTGTCTCTGTGGTAAAGTTATCCGGATAAGTGGAGGTAACAATCATGTCACCATACTTTTCTTTCATCTTGTTTGCCTGAGTGATCTCCTCATCACCCTGGGAAGCCGTACCAGTGATGATACCGATCTTAAAATCGCCTGTCGGCTCCGCCGCCTCAGTCGTTTCTGCAGTATCACCCTCTGCTGCTGTCGTTGTCTCTGCCTCTGCTGCCGCTACCGTCGTTGTCTCCGGCGCCGCCGTCGTCGCAGCCGGCTCTGCCCCACGGCATCCGGCCATGGAAAGCACCATTGCTGTTGCCAATGTCAGGCTAAGTAATCTCTTTTTCATTACTTGTCTCCTCCTTTTTTATTCTGAGCGCTTTTGCACCCAATGCCAGCAGGATCTCATACTCCGAACCACGCGTTCAGACAGCATATAAAATCCTCTGATCCCTCATCTGACCACTTTTGTCAAACAAAGTGTTACCAGTATAGCACATACATTGGTCATTTGTCCAGCTACATTTGTATGTCGGCGACGGATTTTTATGGAAAAAGGCATATTTTTGCTTGTTTTATGTAAAAATACGGGGGTTGGGGAGGGTCCGCCTTGGGAGAAGGATTGGGCGGGCCAGGCGGCAGGTGGGGATTTTGCGTTGAGGCGAAAATGCACACTGTATGAATCAATGTCATTAAGTTTAGTTTTGAGAATGCTCAGCCATGGAAAAAGGAGCGGGGAGGGTGTTGCAAAATAAGTCACCCGTCATTTTTCTTATCCAGTGTCCGGCTGT
>CAJUPI010000050.1 GCA_910588125.1 uncultured Lachnospiraceae bacterium | reverse complement strand
TTCCCGCTCCTTTTTCCATGGCTGAGTATTCTCAGAGCTAAACTTAATGACATTGGAGAGAGGCCAGGAGTTTTTGATGGAAAAGAAAAATATTTCCTGGATCAGGCTTAAGGATCTGATTAAATCGGAGGATCCCTCTCCGTTTCCTGCACTGACCCAGATCGAGGTCTATGGGACAGAGGGGAACCCGGTATGATAATCAATCCGATTCTGAGAGGGTTTCAGCCGGATGCCAGTGTATGTGTGGTAGGGGAAGACTATTATATCGCTACATCTACCTTTGAATGGTGGCTTGGAGTTATGATCTATCATTCCAGAGATCTGGTAAATTGGCGCCTAGCAGCCGCTGGGAAAGCAGCTGGCAGCGGATCATTTGTCCGATGATTATATCCGGGACAGCGCACTGGTATTTACTGGTCCGATGGTAGGGATTTGCGTGCAGGATCTGTATGACCACAGCGCGTTTGCTGATTTTGACTGTTTTTATTATCGGGAAAAGGAAACCGGAAAAAAAGATTGCTAACGTGCTTCCTTTTCCGTTCAATTTATAGTATACTGAACGATATCACACTCCAAAGACCCAACAGCCAAGTAGATGAGACAGGCTCCGAAAGAGGATAGAAAACAACATGAAAGAAAAATTATATACGATTGAGCTGACCGATGCCGTAAAGGCCGGGGATGAGTGCCTGTTCTGCTGGCTAGAGCGCAAGCTGGAGCAGGAAAACCTGGAATTTGTACTGGGTTCCTCCTATATGGAGGATGACATCCGGGCCGAAACCAGCCAGAAGGGGTTTTGCAGGCATCATACAAAGATGATGTATGATTATGGAAACAGCCTGGGAAATGCCTGGATTCTAAAGTCCCGTCTGGAGTACCTCAATCAGGAGTTGAAAAAGCAGATGGCGCATTATGTGCCGGGGAAAAGTCCGGGCCTTTTGCAGCGGTTAAAGAAGCCGGAACGAGTAGTGGCAGGAGAGGGGGCTTCGGCGGCGGAAGCCTGGCTTCGCTCAGAAGAGGAACACTGTTATGTATGCGGACGTATGAGAAGGATCTATGAAAGGATGTTGGATACTTTTGTCTATATGCTGCGCAGCGACCCGGATTTTTGCAGGCTTTTGCAGGAATCCAAGGGCTTTTGCATCCACCATTTTGCCGATGTGCTGAAGATTTGTGAGGAAAAATTAAAGCCACAGGAGAAACAGGAATGGATTCCGAGGCTGGTAGAGCTGATGACAAAGAACCTGGATCGCATGCAGGAGGATATTGACTGGCTGATAGAAAAGTATGATTATCGGAATAAGGATGCGGACTGGCGGCAATCACGGGATGCCGTGCAGAGAACCATGCAAAAGACCGTGGGAGGCTATCCGGCGGATCCGGTATTCCAGTGCCGGAAGTAAGGCCGTAAGGCCCGATTGCTGAAAATCCGGTATATTTCAGATAAAAAGAGAAATACTAGTGGAGAATCAAAATTGTAAATAATTACAGAAGGAGATTTTCCATGATTGATTTTAACAGCAGTGAGACTGCAAAAAATCTGATGCGGGCATTTGCGGGAGAAAGCCAGGCCAGAAATCGCTATACACTGGCGGCTGACGCAGCAAAAAAGCAGGGACTTCCGGTGATTCAGTCGGTTTTCTTGTTCACGGCAGGCCAGGAGCTGGCTCATGCCCAGATTTTCTACGATTATCTGAAGGACTTAAAGGGGCAGAACATTCGGATTGACGGGGCGTATCCGGTGGATCAGTATGACAGCAGCCTGGATCTTCTGAAAGCGGCCAGGCATAATGAATACGAAGAATTTCAGGACGTCTATCAGAGCTTCGGCAGAGTGGCGGAAGAAGAGGGCTTTGCCCAGATTGCCGGATCCTTTTTTCAAATAGCAGATATTGAAAAAGTACATGGAGACCGTTTTCAGTTGTTTGCCGATTATCTGGAACGAAACCAGCTTTTTGTATCGGAAGTGGAGACCGGCTGGATGTGCCTGAATTGCGGGTTTGTATTTCGGGGAACCAAGGCGCCGGCTTCCTGCCCGGTATGCCATCATGAGCAGGGATATTTTCTGAGGCTGGAGCTTGCACCTTATATTCAGTGAACAGAAGAAAATACGGGGGCAGGTGATATCGCCTGCTCTTTTTGCGGGATACTATGGGAATACAGAGAAACGGGAGGAAACCTACATATGGAAAACAAAAAAATCCGGGGAGTTATTTTTGATCAGGACGGCCTTTTATTTGATACGGAGCGGATTTCAGTAGAAGCCTGGAATCTGGCAGGGGATGAGCTGGGGTTTCATTTGGAGGAATCCTTCCTCTGTACGATCCGCGGGGCTAATGCTCAGGATTCTGCCATTAGATTTCGGGAAAGATTCGGGGATGCTTTTGATTTTTTAAAGCTTCGCAAACGGAAGCAGGAGCATTTTATGCGGATTTTGCGGGAGCGGGAAATGCCGGTGAAGACGGGAGCTCGGGAATTGCTTGTCTATTTGCAAAAACAGGATTATAAGGTGGCGCTGGCAACGGCAAGTACGCGGGAGTATTCGATGGAAAATCTGAACCGGGCCGGGCTGGGGGAGTTTTTTCCTTTGATGGTTACAGGAGATATGGTGCAGCAGGCGAAGCCGAATCCGGAGATTTTTTTGAAGGCGGCAGAAATGCTGGGAGAAGATCCAGGGCGCTGCCTGGTGCTGGAGGACAGCCTGAATGGTGTGGAGGCCGGTATCCGGGGTGGATTTGTCACGATCATGGTGCCGGATTTGACGCAGCCGGATGAAGAGCTGCGCAGCCGGGTGGAGCGGGTGTGCGGATCCCTGCTGGAGGTAAGAGATTGGCTGATGGAGGGCAACAGGTGAGAGCAGGAGCAGAAGTTGCTGCATTGCTGGCTGTGCTGGCGGCGGGCGGGCTGATACGTTCCCGGTATGAACGGGATCATTTTGTAGTGGAGGAGATCCGGATCTCCTCTCCCAAGATAAAACAGGCCAGAAATTTGATATTTCTTACGGATTTGCATGATAAGGAATTCGGGGCCGGAAACTGCCGCCTTTTGGACGAAATTATCAAAATAAAGCCAGCGGCTGTTTTGATCGGCGGTGACACAATGGTGGTAAAGCCAGAACGGGCAAAGCTGGCGGTGACGGAAGGGCTGCTGGACGGACTGGCAGGATTGTGCCCGGTTTATTATGGAAACGGAAACCATGAGCAGCGCCTTCGGAGAGAAAAAAAGACTTATGGGGAATTGTATCCGGAATTTCGCCGGTTGTTAAGGCGGTATGGCGTGATTTATCTGTCAGATGCGTCAGCAGATTTAGGGGAGGATATCCGGATCAGTGGCCTCAATATCACCCGGAACTATTATCGGGATTTTATACCAGAACGGATGAAGCCGGAATACGTGCAACAACGTCTGGGATCTTCATCCGGAGAACGGTATCAGATTCTTCTGGCACATTCCCCGCTGTTTTTTCCTGCTTATCGTGAATGGGGGGCAGATTTAACACTGGCCGGCCACTTCCATGGCGGAACCATCCGGATACCAGGCCTTGGAGGAGTGATGACGCCTCAGTACCAGTTTTTTCTGCCCTGCTGTGCAGGGACATTCGAGAAGGACGGGCGGCATATGATTGTAGGACGCGGACTGGGAACCCATTCGGTTAATATCCGGTTTTGCAACCGGCCTCAGATCGTGTTCATCCGGCTGACGCCAGATATCAGACAGAGAGGACGGCTTTGATTTTTGAACGGCAGCGGAGAAAGAGATTCCCAAGGAGCAGATAAAAATGATTTCTTATAAGCTGGAAAAATTCGAAGGTCCTCTGGATCTGCTTTTGCATTTGATTGATAAAAATAAGGTGGATATCTATGATATTCCGATTGCGGAGATTACCCGGCAATATTTAGAGTATGTCAGCCAGATGGAGCGGGAGGATCTGAATGTAGTCAGTGATTTTCTAGTGATGGCGGCCACTCTTTTGGACATTAAATCACAAATGCTGCTGCCGGTTGAGGTAAATGAGGAAGGGGAGGAAGAGGATCCCCGCGCGGAGCTGGTGGCACGTTTGCTGGAATATAAACGATATAAACTGATGGCTCAAAAGCTTTTGGATATGGAGGAGGATGCTCAGGGGATCCTTTTTAAGCCGCCGACTGTGCCAAAGGAGATAGCAAAATATGAGCCGCCGGTGGATCTGGATGAGCTGTTGGACGGGTTGACACTGGCTAAACTGCAGCGGATTTTTGAGTCTGTGATGAAACGGCAGCAGGATAAGGTGGATCCCATCCGCAGCTCTTTTGGGACGATTCGCAAGGAGCCGGTAAGCCTGGAGGTAAAGATTCTGGATGTGATGCAGTTTGCCAGGCTCCGCCGCCGTTTCAGCTTCCGGCAGCTGTTGGAGCGGCAGGGAGACAAGCTGGAGGTAGTCATTACGTTTCTGGCTGTTTTGGAGCTGATGAAGATCGGAAAGATTCACCTGAAACAGGAGAACCTTTTTGATGATATGGAGATAGAGACCCTGGAGGAGGAGGGGGAGGAGACGGAGCTGGAGCTGGATTTGGAAGGACTGGAGGGATAAAAGGGGATGACACGTATGGGAAACCCGTTTGAGGACGAGGAGGATGCGTTTGATCTTGCCGCTGTGGAAGCGCGCCATGCAGAGATGGAGGCAGAAGCCAGGCTGGAAGCAGAAGCAGAGCGACAAAAGAAATGGCAGGAGACAGACAAGGCCAGAGATACCAGCGACACCTTGGCAGCTTCCGGAAATTACCCGGAGAGCGACTGGGAGGCGATCATAGAAGCGGTTCTGTTTACGATGGGAAATTCGGTAGAGCTGCGGCAGTTGGCCATTGCGATCGGGCAGAGCGAGAAAGTAGCATGGCGTGTGACAAAGAATTTACAACAGCGCTATGAGAAAGAAAATCGGGGAATGCAGATTCTGGAGTTGGAGGATGCGTTCCAGATGAGTACCAGGGGACGGTTTTATGAAAATTTAATTTTGGTTGCCTCAGCGCCAAAGAAGCATGTGTTGACTGAGGTGATGCTGGAGACTTTATCAATTATCGCATATAAGCAGCCGGTAACCAAATTGGAGATATCCAAAATCCGTGGCGTTTCGTCGGATCATGCCGTAAACCGGTTGGTGGAGTATGAACTGGTGAAAGAAGTAGGGCGTCTGGACGCACCGGGAAGGCCGGCTTTGTTTGCCACTACAGAAGAATTTTTGAGGCGTTTTGGGATCGGGGCAGTGGTGGATCTGCCCAGCATGAATCCGGAACAGGAAGAGGAAATCATTCAGGCCGTGGAGGAGGAGCTGCAATTGAAGCTGACCGGCCAGGGAGAGATCTTGGATGTGGAAAATGCCAGGGAGAATCCAGGTTTTTCAGGGGCAGGCACCGAAGAAGAGGCGGGTTTTGCCTTGACTTGATTTTGATAACATGATACTATTTGTTCATAGAATTTGCGGGCATATTGATACTCTTAGTGGATAAGGGAATAAACATTCCAGGTGCCGCCGGCACAATGGCAGAAGGAAGGAGGCGGGGACCGATGCCGAAGATTCGAATCCGGTATTTAAATGAGCGGATAGCGAAGCTGTCCTATGTGGATGGCAAATCAGATTGGATTGATCTGCGTGCTGCTGAGGATGTGGAGCTTAAGGCAGGGGAATTTGGGTTGATTCCATTGGGAGTCGCCATGGAGCTGCCAAAAGGATATGAGGCTCATGTGGTTCCCCGAAGCAGTACCTATAAAAATTTTGGAATTATTCAGACAAATCACATGGGTGTGATTGACGAGAGCTATTGCGGGGATAACGATCAATGGTTTTTTCCCGCATATGCATTGCGGGATACACGGATACAGGAGGGGGATCGGATCTGCCAGTTCCGGATTATGGAACACCAGCCGGTGATTTTGTTTGAAGAGGTGGAACGTCTGGGACATGAGGACCGGGGGGGAATCGGAAGCACCGGTAGAAAGTGATGGGAAACAGTGGATAATTACGGAAGATATGAGGACAAAAGCGGTAGAAATACGCGTCGTACGGACAATGCCAGGTATACGGTACAGCCGATGGGCAGCCAGCGGCGGCAGAAAACGTCGGGGCGCAGCCAGAGGCAGGGTTCGGCGATGCATAGCCGGGATATTTCTTTGGAGGAGCGCCGGACGGCAGGAAACAGGGGGCGAAGCACTGCTCGTTCAGGCGGCGGTTCCCGGCAGGAGGCAGCTTATCGAGGCGGTGGCCTGAACCCGGGAGGAAGGGCCATGGAAGACGAACGGGCACGGCTGCGCGCGCGTGCGCGGAAGAAAAAACGGCGGCTTCAAAGAAGGATCCTGCTGGGAAGCTTTTTTCTGTTGCTTTTGTTTGTGGTTGGCGGAGCTGCCTATGGATTTATGCGGCATCAGAGAGAGACGAAGAAACAGGGGCTATTGAAGGAAGGAATTGAGCTTCTGGAAGAAAGCCGCTATGAAGAGGCGATCACCCGGTTAGATGAGGCGGTTCAATGGTCAAAAGGAAAGGTGGGAGAGTTTGAGACCACGGTGCTTTTGTACCGGGCAGAGGCGGAATTCCGCCTTGAGGATTACGATGCCGCTTTGAATACTTATGGTATCCTGCGAAAAGAGGATCCGGAGAATGAGGAATATAAACGAGGCGAAGCTTACTGCAAAGTAAAAAAGGGCGATTATGACGGGGCTCTTGCTTTGGGGGTGATCGATGGATATGTCTGCAATCTGAAAGCAGTAGAGCTGATGAATGACGGGGAATATGACGAAGCCCTGGAGTGGATAACAAGAGGGAAGGCGGCCGGGGATTCTTTGCAGGATTTATCATTTAATGAAGCGGCGGCATGGGAGAACAAAGGAGAATTTGCCAGGGCGCTGGAGCTGTTCGAGGCTTATGCGGCGGAATATGGAACCGATGAGAATGTGGAGCATGAGCTGACTTTTTTAAGAAGCCGGCAGGCGGTGGAAGCGGCAGCGCCAGTGGAAGAAGAAAGTAGGGATAGCGGAGAGGAAAGCGCTTCCGGGGAAGAAGAAGGTGCAGAAACTGAGGGTTCGGAATCGGAGGGCACAGCCGAGAGCAAAGTGGAAGCAGTGGGATAGTGCGATAAAATTTGACGGCTGACAGGAGCAGGAATGGCAGAACTGATTGAAATAAAGGCAGTAGAAGAGCGGGTAATCCTGATTGCAGTAGGAGTAGGAGATGGAAGCGATGCTGCGGCCTCTTTGGAAGAGTTGGAAGAGCTGGTAGATACGGCCGGCGCGGTTACTGTAGATAAGATGATTCAGAATCGGGAGAATATTCATCCTGGCACATATTTGGGCAAAGGAAAGATTGACGAAGTAAAGGAGCGGATCTGGGAGCTGAATGCTACCGGGGTCGTATGTGATGATGAGCTGTCACCTGCCCAGCTGCGTAATCTGGAGGATGCGCTGGATACGAAGGTTATGGATCGTACCATGGTGATTTTGGACATATTTGCGGCTCGTGCCAATACCAGTGAGGGAAAGATTCAGGTAGAGTTGGCGCAGCTGAAATACCGGGCGGCCAGGCTGGTCGGACTGCGAAATTCTTTGTCCCGCCTGGGCGGGGGCATCGGAACGCGAGGACCCGGAGAGAAGAAGCTGGAGATGGATCGGCGTCTGATCCATGAGCGGATCGGACAGTTAAAATCAGAACTGGAAGAGGTTAAGCGCCACCGGGATATACAGAGAAAGCAGCGGGGACGGACTCACACGCCGGTGGCGGCGATTGTGGGTTATACGAATGCGGGAAAATCTACTTTGTTGAATCGTCTTACCGGGGCCGGGATTCTGGCGGAAGATAAGTTATTTGCAACTCTGGATCCGACCACGCGTATTCTTGAGCTGGAAAGCGGCAGGAAGATACTTTTGACGGATACGGTTGGATTTATCCGCAAGCTTCCTCATCATTTGGTGGAAGCGTTTAAAAGTACGCTGGAAGAAGCAAAATATAGTGATATTATTTTGCATGTGGCAGATAGCTCGAATTCGCAGATGGACATACAGATGCATGTAGTATATGAGACTTTGCGGGAGTTAGGAGTGGGTGGCAAGACAATTGTTACCGTATTTAACAAGACGGATCAGGCAGAAGGAGAGCAGTTGCCGAGGGATTTGCATTCGGATTATCAGGTGCGGATTTCCGCTAAGACAGGGCAGGGACTGGAGAAGCTTCTGGAAACCTTGGAAATGATTTTGCGGAATCAGAATATATATCTGGAACGGCTGTTTCCATATCCGGATGCAGGAAAGATTCAGCAGATCCGAAAGTATGGAGAGCTGCTGGAAGAAGAATACCGGGAGGATGGGATTGCAGTAAAGGCTTATGTGCCGGCTGAATTGTTTGCTGGATTACAATGAGGGGAACAGGGAAGAGATCAAAGCATCAGAATGGATATAGGATTTGGGAGGAAAAGCAGGATGGACTGGGAGCGGAAAATGACAGCAGATGCTGTTCGGTATATGGTATTGGGAGTTGTGGTAGTGGCTCTTCTGGCGATTTTTTTAATGCATCCCATTGAAGTGCCAAAATACGATCGATGGTTTGTGGAAGTGCATGTTGTTAAAAAAGAAGTTACGGAGATAGATGGGGAAACGGTTTATCTGCTTCATTGTGAAGAAAAGGACGGGAAAGAAGACATTTTTGAGATTGCTGATGAGGCGATTGGAGAGCGTTTTGAAGAATCTGATGTATTCAGACAGATTAAAACCGGAAAATATTATAAATTCCGAATCGGAAAGGCGGAAGAATTCGGGAGGTATTATCCCTGTGTGAGCGGAGCAGTCAAGCTGATTGACGGATTTAGCGAGGAAACGGAAGCACAGAAGAAATAATTTTTATATAGAAGAGGGCATTGCAAAATAAATTCCCTGTCATTTCTCTTATCTAGTGTCCGGCTGTTTGTATGTGAACCGTCCGAACACAGGATAGAGAAATGACAGGGAATTTATTTTGCAACGCCTTTTTTGTTACGTGAGGTAAGTGAGGATGGTGTGGTCAATCACTGATATCCGCAATATGGTTTAACATATCAGTCATGGCCTCTCCCGGGCTTTGATTGCGAATAGCGTCTAAAATAGCCTGATGCATAGAGATAATCTTTTCAATGGTTTGGGAAAGGATTGCTACCTTTGAAAGCGCTTCCCGGGTTTCGATCTCACAGGCTTCTGCTATAGCGGCCATGGCAGTGATCATTAACGGATTGTGCGTATAGGCGGCGATGGCTTCGTGAAAGCTGCGATCCAGGATGGCAATCTGTTCGTAGTTATTCTCCTGCTGGGCATGGATTAACTGCTCATGAATCAACTGAAGTTGTTCACATTCTTCCGGAGCCGCCCGTTCGGCGGCCAGAGCAGCATTTTGCCCCTCTAACATCAGACGAAACTCCAGAAAATTTTCCTGGCTGGTACCCGGGATGACGGATTTTAAGGGGGTTGCCTGCAGGATGGCAGAGTAGCTGTTGACGATGGTACCACGTTTGCTCCGCGTTACATAGCCAGATAGTTCCAGCCCTTTATAGGCTTCCCGAATCGTGCTTCTGCCGATGGAAAGTTGTTCACAAAGAATTGCTTCATTGGGAAAAACATAACCTTCCGGTATCTCACCCGTTTGGATAAGCTGGCTGATTTTTTCATATATCATGTCAGACATATTCTTTTGGGGACGCACATTTAGCAGATCTTGTAGTTGATGAATGGGATTGGACATGATATAGGTTCTCCTGAAAATTGTGTGTTGTCATACAAAGACTATTATAATACTGAAAGAAATAAGTGTCAAAGGGATTTTTAGAAACGATAGAAATCGATTAGCCACATCTATGTTGTCCTACATAAGACAAAAGGGAAACATTGTAGAATCGATGTACCTCCCTTAAGGTCTCAAATATCATTAAATTTCGTCCCAAGAAAACTCAGCCATGGAAAAAGGAGCGGGAAGCAGCGGACAATGGTCTGTTGCTTTTGACTTTGCAGGAATTCTTGATCCCGAAACCGGAAAAAGCAACAGACCATTGTCCGCTGCTTCCCGCTCCTTTTTTCATGGCGTACCTTCTGAGAAAATCAATTAAATGACATCATAGTGCGTTAACCATACAGCTCTCCGATACCGGACACTGCCACATAGATATGAGAAATTTTGTACCAGGTAGCAAAATCAATCACACCTGTCTGAGGAAGCCCGAAGACAGATTGAAACGTTTTTACCGATTCTGCCGTAGCCGGGCCATAAATGCCATCAGGAGTAATATGCGGGATGGCGGAATAGACCGTGGAGATGGCATCGAGCTGTTCCTGCACCTGCCGGACCTTCTGGCCGGAAGAGCCAGGACCCAGATTATAGCCAGGCCAGGAAGCAGGAATTCCGGAGATTTCTTCAGCCGTATTAATATACATATTGTCGCCATAGAAATTCCGGATAATTTCAATAGGGCTATAGCCCTGCTCGCCTAAATCACAGGATCCCCACTGGGTCATCCATCCACGATGCAGGCATTGAACCTGGCGGCCGTCACAGTACTGAGTCAGAATGGGCTGCCGGACTTCCGGCCGGGATAAATAATTATCAAAAATTTCATCCACAATTAAAGAGATGCTTTCATATATATTTCTTCCATAGATCCATTTGTGATCAAAGGCAGTAGATGAAGTGATGGTAAAATCATATCCTCGATTCCGGTAGTGTTCTGTATAAACCCGGTTCAGCGTAAAGCTCATGATAGCCAATACATTGGCCGTGATGGTAGCCTGGGGCCAGGTAGCATAAATCTCGCTGGAAGCTACATTTTTGATATAATCCCGATACGGAACATAATAGTTTTTGGCAGTAGAATCGGTAGGGACTCCGTCATGAACGACTATTGTCTGGGGAACAACTACGCGGCTGAGTACGATTTCACCGCTTTCTCCCACCGGCTGGATCTCCGGTTCAGCGATTTTGGGAGGATAACTGCCATATAAAGTATGATCGGGAATCACAATCGGGTTTTCCTCTGGCGCCGGATCTGTCTCCGGTTCCAGCCGTACCGGCTGAATCGCTGTCGCTTCCGGCAGAATTTCCGTGCCGGTAATCCGTGTGGTCTTAAAGCCCGGTGCAGAAATCTGCAAATTATACTCTGAATATGGCCGCTGATCTCCGGGCTGCAGGCTATAATCCAATGGGGGCGCCGGCAAGGAAACCTGCTCCGTCTGTCCTGAATTATTGGTGGTAATCTTTTCTATGGTATTGTCCGGCTCCCCGCTATCAGTGATCGAGACGGTGGCATTTTGAATCGGGAAATTATTTTCGATATTGACAACATTTACCTGTAAAAAACCGCGGGAAGGAGTATCAGCGGCAGTGACAGAAAAGTCTTTTTTCATAGAAACCTCGATGGGAAATGATCATAGAAAATATATTCTATTTCGAGGGGGAATATGTATTTTTATGGAAGATAAAAATTAAGAAAATAAAGAATTCTCCGGGAACCGCAAAGAATTTAAAATAACTGCTTGAAATAAAAAGGGAAATCATGTATAATCTTACCAATTTGGGCAAAAATCCGGTGATGATTTCCGGCGCCCTTTCCGGGAGACCTTCCTATGGTTTTCCGCGTATCCCGAAACCTTGAAGCTGGCATCAGGATTCTGGCAGATATCAATGCGGGCGGATTTATGTTTCAGCTTCTCATGACAATGGATAAAGAAAGGATTGATTCCCATCTATGAAAGCATTTCTCATATTGGAGGACGGAACGGTATTCTGTGGCAACAGCATTGGTTCTGACCGGGAGGTTATCAGCGAAATCGTATTCAACACATCCATGACCGGTTATCTGGAAGTTTTGACAGATCCTTCCTATGCGGGACAAGCGGTGGTGATGACGTATCCGCTGATCGGCAATTACGGTATTTGTACCGAGGATATGGAGTCCGACAGGCCATGGCCGGATGGTTTTATTGTCCGTGAATTATCTCGAATTCCCAGCAATTTCCGAAGCGGGGACACGATTCAGAATTTCTTGAAAAAATATGATATTCCTGGTATCTGTGGTATTGATACAAGAGCCCTCACCAAAATTTTAAGAGAAAAAGGCACTATGAATGGCATGATTACGACTCATGTCTATCAAGATTATGCCGAACCCGTGAAGCGAATGAAAAATTACCAGGTAACGGGTGTGGTAAAGGCTGTTTCCTGTGAGAAAAAATATCTTTTTCCATCTGTGGACGGGAAAAATAGAGATCGGCAAACACATGCCGGTGAGGGTAGAAGAGTGGCCCTTCTGGACTTGGGAGCGAAAAAGAACATTGCCCGTTCGCTCACAGAACGGGGCTGTGAAGTGACAATATATCCCGGATATACCCCGGCAGAGGAGATACTGGCAGCAAATCCAGATGGTATTATGCTCTCGAATGGTCCCGGGGATCCAAAGGAAAATGTAGAAATCATACGTGAGATCCGCAAGCTCTATGAATCCGATGTGCCGATTTTTGCCATCTGTCTGGGGCATCAGCTGATGGCGCTGGCGACGGGCGCGGATACTTATAAATTAAAATACGGCCATCGGGGCGGCAATCATCCGGTAATGGATTTAGCTACTAAAAGAGTGTATATATCTTCCCAGAACCATGGCTATGCGGTGGATCCGGAAAGCCTGGATCCTAAAGTGGCGGCGCCGGCATTTGTTAATGTCAATGACGGTACGAATGAGGGAATAGCGTATGTCGGAAAGAATATTTTTACCGTGCAGTTTCATCCGGAGGCCTGTCCGGGTCCCCGGGATTCTGGCTATCTGTTTGACCGGTTTATCGAAATGATGGGAGGAAATCAATAATGGCGAAGAATCCGGATATTAAGAAGGTGCTGGTCCTTGGTTCCGGCCCGATCGTGATCGGCCAGGCAGCAGAGTTTGACTATGCGGGCACTCAGGCATGCCGCTCTCTTAAAGAAGAGGGGATCCAGGTAGTGTTATTAAATTCTAACCCGGCAACCATTATGACGGATAAGGACATTGCGGATCGGGTGTACATTGAACCTCTGACAGTGGAAGTGGTAGAGCAGCTGATCCGTAAGGAACATCCGGACAGCATATTGCCCACACTGGGAGGACAGGCCGGGCTGAATCTGGCGATGGAGCTGGAGGAGTCTGGTTTTTTAAAAGAAAACAAGGTGCGCCTGATTGGTACCACGGCTCTGACAATTAAAAAGGCCGAGGATCGTGAGCTGTTTAAAGAGACGATGGAAAAGATCGGTGAGCCAGTAGCCCCCTCGGACATCGTGGAAGATGTGGAGGACGGACTGCGAATTGCAGCCGAAATCGGATATCCGGTGGTACTGCGTCCGGCATATACTCTGGGTGGCAGCGGTGGTGGTATAGCTCAAAATCCGGAGCAATGCCACGAAATCCTAGAAAACGGGCTGCGTCTTTCCCGTGTGGGGCAGGTGTTGGTGGAGCGCTGTATCGCGGGATGGAAGGAAATAGAATATGAAGTGATGCGGGATGGGGCAGGCAATGTCATCACGGTTTGTAATATGGAAAATATGGATCCGGTGGGAGTGCATACGGGGGACAGCATTGTGGTGGCGCCTTCGCAGACGCTAGGAGATAAGGAGTATCAGATGCTGCGGTCCTCAGCATTGAACATTATCACCGAGCTGGGAATTACCGGTGGCTGTAATGTGCAGTATGCGCTGAATCCGGACAGTTTTGAGTACTGTGTGATTGAGGTAAATCCCCGGGTCAGCCGCTCTTCAGCTCTGGCATCCAAGGCTACCGGTTATCCGATTGCCAAGGTAGCGGCAAAGATTGCTCTGGGATACACTCTGGATGAGATCAAAAATGCCGTGACGAAAAAGACTTGTGCCTGTTTTGAACCTATGCTGGATTACTGCGTGGTGAAGATGCCGCGTCTGCCATTTGACAAATTTATCCAGGCGAAACGAACTCTGGGCACGCAGATGAAGGCAACCGGGGAGGTTATGAGTATCTGCACCAATTTTGAAGGGGCGTTGATGAAAGCGATCCGCTCTCTGGAACAGCATGTGGATTGCCTGCTTTCCGAAACCTCATCGCCTGCTTCCACAGAGGCGGGTAATAATGGATATGATTTCAGCGGACTGGATGAGGAAAGGCTGAAAAGGCAGTTGGCAAAAGTGGATGACCGACGAATATGGGTGATCGCTGAGGCACTGCGCCGGGGCATTTCTTACGATGAGATTCATGAGATTACCCGTATCGATCCCTGGTTTATCGATAAGCTGGCAGTATTGGTGGAGATGGAACAAGCATTGAAAACAGAGCCGTTTACAGAAGGGCTTTTACGGGAGGCAAAGCGCCTGGAGTTCCCGGACCGCGTGATATCCCGGCTGACAGGCATACCGGTGCAACAAATCCGGGATATGCGCTATGGCGCAGGGATCCGGGCTGTTTATAAAATGGTAGATACTTGTGCGGCAGAGTTTGCGGCAGAGACGCCTTACTATTATTCCTGCTTTGACGGAAGCAATGAGGCGGAAGCAGGAGGCGGAAAAAAGAAGGTGCTGGTATTAGGCTCGGGGCCAATCCGTATCGGACAAGGAATTGAGTTTGATTTCTGTTCCGTACATAGCACTTGGGCGTTCGCTAAAGAAGGCTATGAAACGATTATTATTAACAACAATCCGGAAACCGTGAGTACGGATTTTGATATTGCGGACAAGTTGTATTTTGAGCCACTGACACCGGAAGATGTGGAATCCATTGTAGATGTGGAAAAACCGGATGGGGCAGTGGTGCAGTTTGGCGGCCAGACAGCGATCAAGCTGACCGAGGCATTGATGAAAATGGGAGTGCCGGTTTTGGGGACCGCGGCCGAAGATGTGGATGCGGCCGAGGATCGGGAGCGGTTCGATCGCATTCTGGAGCAGTGCCAGATCCCGCGTCCGGCAGGGCATACGGTCTTTACGGCCGATGAGGCCAAAGCGGCGGCAAAAGAGCTTGGCTATCCAGTGCTGGTGCGCCCTTCCTATGTGCTTGGCGGACAAGGGATGCAGATTTGCATCAATGACCATGATATTGATGAATTCATCGGTATTATAAATCAAATTGCGCAGGATCATCCTATTTTGGTAGACAAATATATTGTGGGCAAGGAAATCGAGGTAGATGCTGTCTGTGACGGGAAAGATATTCTGATTCCCGGTATTATGGAGCATATCGAACGTACAGGCGTCCATTCCGGAGACAGCATTTCCGTATATCCGGCGCCCAGTATCACTCCGGCGACAGAAGCAAAACTGGTGGATTATACGGAAAAATTGGCACGGGCCCTCCATGTGAAGGGAATGATTAATATCCAGTTTATTGTAGCGGACGAGGAAGTCTTTATCATTGAGGTGAATCCCCGGTCATCGCGGACGGTGCCCTACATCAGCAAGGTGACGGGAATTCCTATCGTACCGCTGGCTACTCAGGTAATTTGCGGGCATACGTTAAAGGAGCTGGGATATACAGCGGGACTGCAAAAAAAGTCAGAATACATCGCGATAAAAATGCCGGTGTTTTCTTTTGAAAAGATACGCGGGGCAGACATCAGCCTGGGGCCGGAGATGAAGTCCACGGGCGAGTGCCTGGGAATAGCCAAAACCTTTAATGAGGCGCTTTATAAAGCATTTGAGGGGGCGGGAATCAAGCTCCCGAAACATAAAAATATGTTGATCACCGTGCGGGAATCCGAGCATGAGGCAGTGGTGGAGATTGCCCGCCGCTTCCAGAAGGTAGGATATCGGATATTTGCTACCAGAGGAACGGCCAGAGTTTTAAATGCCAATGGAGTGAAGGCGTTGACAGTGCGGAAGCTGGAGCAGGAGTCACCGAATATTCTGGATCTGATCCTGGGACATGAAATGGATCTGGTGATTGATATTCCCCAGCAGGGGGCAGAGCGGAGCCATGACGGGTTTGTGATCCGCCGAAATGCCATAGAGACAGGAGTGCATGTGCTGACCAGCCTGGACACGGCAGAAGCACTAGTCACCAGCCTGGAGAACCGGGCAAAGGAACTGATGCTGGTTGATATCGCAAAAGTGGAGAGAAGATAAGAAAGGAGCTTCCATGCTGGAGGTAACAGGTCTGTGTAAGTCATATAAAGGAAACAAGGTCCTGGATGAGCTCTCTTTGAAGGCGTCGCCGGGAGAATGCGTGGGGATTGTGGGAAGCAATGGATGCGGGAAGACCACTCTGCTTTCGATCCTGGCAGGGGCGGTCCGGGCAGATCGGGGAAGTATCCTATTTCATGGCAGAGAGGCGATTGGGAATTCAAAAATATTTTATGAAGAGGCGGCATATGTACCGCAGGAGAATCCTTTGATTGAGGAACTTTCGGTGAGAGATAATCTTTCTCTGTGGTATCGGGGAAGCCGGATGCGGATGGAGGAGGATCTGGAGTCGGGGGCGGCGGCTATGCTGGGAATCCGGGAAATGCAAAAGAAGACGGTCTCCACCCTGTCCGGAGGAATGAAAAAAAGGCTGAGCATTGCCTGTGCACTGTCTAACCATGCCTCGATACTGATCCTGGATGAGCCGGGGGCGGCTTTGGATCTGGAGTGTAAGGCAGATATTCGCGAATATCTGGAAAAATATCGGAAAAACGGGGGGACGATCCTTCTGACTTCTCATGAGATGCCGGAACTTTCTCTGTGCACGGTAATGTATGTGCTGAAAGGGGGAGGGCTGCGTATGGTGGAGAGCGGGTTAGGAGAGAAGGAATTGATTGAAATGTTTCATAGAGGGTAAATATATTCTCCCTTGTAAAAACAGGTGGTGGTGTAGTATAATACGTTTCATATGGCGAGTAATGTGTGCCTGGAGATATGATGGGAGGAAAACGAATGAAGTGCAATTATTGTGGAAGCGAATTAAAGGAGAATGATTCCAAGTGCTCTTTTTGCGGTCAGCCGGTGGAGGGAGCCATGCCTGAGGAGGAAGGCAGCCAGGCGCCGGCTGAGTGTATGACGGGAGAAAAAACTGATGAAGCAGAGGCTGGGGCCGGGGTGTCGGCAAAGACATCTGATTTGCCGGGGTCTGCGAGTGAACTGTTTAACGGAGGTCCGGTACAGCCCCAAAAGAAGCCTGGAGCAAGGATTGCCCTGATTGCGGTGGCAGCGGCGGCAGTGATTGGTATTGGCGCACTGGCAGTGATGAAGCTGACGGAGAAGGATCCGAAAGAGGTAGTGATCAATGCTTTTGAGAATATTTATCCGGAGGATCAGGTCAGCCCGATGGAGGAACTGTTTGGCTTGTCCCAATTTCAGGAGTATGCGGCAGGCGGCAGCCAGCAGGTGAAGACAGAGCTGGTGCTGGAAAACTGTTCGGAGGAAACGGTGAACAAGCTGGCCGGCGGAGGGATCCGCACAGAATTTAAGTATGACAGAGAGAACCAGAAGGGCTCCTTTGATATGGGGATTCTGTATAATAATATGGACTTGATGAAACTGAAGCTTTATTATGGGGATGAAACCGTGATGGCGGCAGTGCCTGAGCTGAGCAGCCGGGTGTTTACCCTGGACATCAGCGAAGGGCTGGTAGATCGCTTAAAGAGTTCGCCGACGCTGGGGCCGGTTTTGGAGGGCTCGGATGTGGATCTGGAAGAGCTGGCGGCATTTTATCAGGAATATATGGCCTGGGTCCAGTCAAAGATGGAGGAAGGAACAGCATCGGATCCTTATGGGCTCAAGGATGTATGGAAACGCTATCAGGAGGGCAGCCAGGCCCAGGAAAACTTCAAGGCGGCGCTGACAGTGGAAAAGGCGGAAAAGGGTTCTTTCCAGATGAACGGCAAGGAGGTATCCTGTAAGGGCTATCAGGTTCATGTCAGCAAGGATTCCATGATTTCGTTTTTGCGGACTTCCGCGGATTTCTTTTTGCAGGATAAAGAGCTGAAGGAGAATTTTCTGGAAAATTTGCGGATGAGCCTGCGGATGCTTGAGATCACCGGCGGAGAAGGGGCTACTGAAGCTTTGGGCGGTTTGTCGGCGGAGGAACAGCTGGAAGAGAATTATGAAGAGGTAAAAAAATCGGTCGATGAGGCGATAGATACTCTGGAACAGGCGCTTGGAGATATCGAGATGCTGGTTCATGTAGATTCCAAAGGACGGCTGGCTTCTGTAGAAGGGACGACTTCTCTGAATGATGACGGAGAAGTTATAGATGTGAAATTCAGCCTGATCCTTCAGGGGGGAAGTTATCTGACCCAGAATGCGCAGGCCAAGGTGGTGCTGACTGAGGATGGGGAAAGCGTGAGATTCGAAATGGTGAAACAGGGTACTTATGATAAAAATCAGCTGACCGGCGACATTTCCTTTGATGTGTATGCGGGTGATGAAGATCATATTGGAGTGATGGCAAGCAGCACCTATTATGCAGAGGATGGAGATTTTAATGTAAAGGCAGAAGTGGCAGTGGATCAGGAAAAAGTACTGGGACTGTCGGCAACCGGCGTCATCAGCGAATTGGAAAAGGGATCGGCATTTCATATGGATTTGGATGAGTTTCGGGTGGATGTGCCGGATTCCGATACATGGAGTATAGGAACAGAGGACGCCTATATGGTGTTCAGCGGAGAATACGATCTGCGGCCTTTATCGGAGGAAGTGACAGAACCGGAGGGAGAGAAGCTGGATGTTTTGGCGGCCACCGGGGAAGATTGGCAGGAAATCATGATGGAGGTATATATGGGTGTGATGGATATTGCCAGTCAGGTGGCACCCATGATGAACTAACGGATAGAAAAAGAATCGGGGAATGAAGATATGTCAATGCGTCTGGTTTTTTGGAAACTGGAACTGAAAAGAGCATACCGGAGATTTCCACAGATGTTTGCGGGGGCAATCGCACTGCTGTTTCTGGCGGGTGCGATTGCTCTTTTGGCAGGACGTGCCTTATATGGGGATACGGCGATGGGGCGGGTCTTGGTTGGTGTGGTATTGCCAAAAGAAGACGGCCTGGCCAGACAGATGGTTTCTATGATAAGCTCCCTGGACAGTGTGAATAGCGTGTGCGATTTTCAGTACCTGGAACGGGAAGAGAGCCTGGAGAAGTTGCAAAACGGGGAATTGAATGCCGTGATGGATATGCCCAAAGGGCTGATTCAGGGGATTATCGATGGGAGCAATCCGACGGTACGGATCCTACTTCCCGAAGATGCCTGGCTGGAAAGCCGGATTTTCAGAGAGCTGACCGAAGCCGGAGCACAGATTTTGGGAGCTTCACAGGCCGGGATCTATGCCGGAAATGAATTGTATTTGCAAAAGGATCTGGGAGCGCGGCTTCCGGAGCTGGAACGGGATTTGAATCAGATTTTTCTGTCCTACAGCCTGCCAAGAGAAGATTATTTCCGCCATTTGCGGGTAAGTGCGACCGGAGACGTAGAGGTGCCGGTTTTTTATGGAATCAGTGCCTATGTATTGTTTTTACTGTTGCTGTCGATTCCGCTGTCGGGGTATTTGCTGCCGTTTTCACCAGTGATGCAGAGGAAGCTGGCGTTGGCAGGAGTGGGGAGCATCAGCCGGATCTTTGGAAGATATGTCAGTTTGGGAAGCCTTTTCCTGGTGATGACCACGATGGCAGGAGCGTTGATGAAGGGAGGATTTTGGCTGCTGGAAAAGCTGCCTAAAGGCCTGGGCTTTCCGATATCAGAATTTTTCATAAAAAAGGAGATCGGCGTTGAGGATGGAATTTTGTCCGGAATGCTGGCTTTGCTGATATTGGTGTTGGTTTGCCTGGGGGCGGCAGCCCTGGCGGTTGTGATTTTCCAGGCTGCAGGCTCTTTGCTGGGAGGGATTATGTTGCTGTTTTTGGTTGTGACAGCCCAACATTTCCTGGCAGGAGGATTTCTTCCCACAATCTTTTTGCCGGAGGTGATACGCTATCTGGCTCCGGGGATGCCTTCCGCTATTTTGATGGCAGGAGTGCAGATGGCGCTGACTAAGGCATGGTCACTGGCCGTGACTGCAAAATTACTGTTAATGCTTTTGGTATGTTTTTTGTTGACAGTATGGCTGGAAAGGAAAGAGCGATGACAGAGGGGATAAGAAGAGTCGGAATATGGTTTTTGTTGTCCTGCAAGAGATATCTGCGCAAATGGTCATTTTTGATCATTCTTTTGCTTTTTCCTGCAGGAACCTTGTTGATCCGGGGATCGGAGAAGGAATCGGCGGCGGAAATCCGGATTGCCGTTTGTACAGAGCAGGAAAAAATATATGAAAAGGGAACAACCGGGGGGCTGGAACAAAAGCTGGCCGAGTCTTTAGTAAACCGGCCGGCGGGAGACGGATTGTTTCGTTTTTATTGGTGTGAAAATGAACAACAGGTAAAGGAAGAAGTGGCTTCCCGGCGGGCGGAGTGCGGGTATGTGATTTCGGCAGAGCTGCAAAAACAACTGGACCGCAAAAAATTCAAACGAAGCATCCGGGTCTACTCGGCGCCTTCCACAATTGCTGCACAGCTATCTTCCGAAGTGGTATTTGCGGCCATGATTCAGTTGTATGATCGGGAATTATTGGTGCAATATATTGCAGAAAAGCTGGAGGCGGCAGGAATCAGCCATACTCCGGAAGATATCGGGCAGCTTTATGACAAATGGAAAGAAAACGGCAGCACCTTTCAGTTTACCTATGAAATGGTTGACGGGAAGGGAGAGGCTACCAGGAACCAGCCCAAAGCTTCGGTATTTCCTGTCCGTGGAATCGTAGCCGTCTATCTGTTTGTGGCTGGCCTCTATAGTGCAGTGATTTATCTGGCAGATGAAAGAAAGCATTTATTTCTGGCAGTACCTTATGGGATTCGGACCGGATGCCGCCTGGCGGCGATAGCGGCGCCGGTATTTCTGGCCGGGATATCCGGCCTGGCGGCGCTGAGAACCGGGAATGTAGACTGGCGCGGAGGATATGAGCTGGTTGTACTGGCAGGCTATAGTATGATGGTGACTTTGTTTTCCTGGGCAATATGCCTGATTTGCCGCCGGGAAGCCTTGATCGGCAGCCTGATTCCCTTTTTTCTGGCAGGCAGCCTGATTTTCTGTCCGGTATTTTTGGATATCGGGAAATATATACCAGAATTTAAAGCGATGGAGCGGCTCTTTCTACCTTCTTATTACCTGAGGATGTTTTAAACAGAGCTATCAACCTTACAAACAACGCCGCCCTGGAAAACAAGGCGGTGTTTTGCTATGCGGTTACTTCTGGCCAGTGTCCATTGGGTTTTGGGGAACTCCAACAAGCATTTTCGCGGAGCGAAAATTACAAGTGTCTATACACTTGCCTTGCTTGCCGCCAATTACGTGGTCAGAAGTCTGTTCTTTTCACCCCAATCGCACATTTCATCTAAAAGAGGCATGAGAGACTTTCCACGTTCCGTTAGACTATACTCAACCTTGGGTGGAATTTGGGGATATTCCTCCCTATGTACCAGTTGATCTGCTTCTAGTTCTTTTAGCGTGGAACTCAGTGTCTTATAAGAAATACTCCCAATATATTTTTTCATCTCATTGAAACGAACAACCTTAAATTCCATCAAGACATAAAGGATTATCATTTTGTATTTTCCGTTGATTAAAGACAGGGTGTAGCTAAAGCCAGTGTCATTGAGACACTCTTGCGAAATACAGCGTTCACTCATAGTACGCTTTCCTCCGGGTTAGTATCGCACTTATATGTGCGTACTTGATTTTGCTTTAATTCTTGCTACAATGATACTGTCAGGTGCGGGGAAAGTCAAGCCCGCAAAATCAGGAGGTACTTTGCATGAGCAAAAAAATTGTTGTTGTTACCGGTAGTCCTCGGAAGAAAGGCAATAGCTTTGCTATGACTGAGGCATTTATTCAAGCGGCACAAGCCAAAGGTCATACCATCACCCGCTTTGACGCTGCGCTGAAAAATGTGAGCGGCTGCCGTGCTTGCGAGACTTGCTTTAAGACTGGAAAAGCTTGTTCTTTTGATGATGATTTTAACACGATTGCTCCCGCTATTTTGGAGGCTGATGCTGTGGTTTTCTCTATGCCTGTGTATTGGTATTCTATTCCTGCACAAATTAAAGGGGTCATTGACCGTCTGTTCTCTTTTGTGGTGGGTGAAAAGGATATTGCAGGTAAAGAGTGTGCGGTTATCGCCTGTTGTGAAGAAGATGATATGTCCGTCTTTGACGGTGTGCGCGTCCCTATTGAACGCTCTGCTGCATTGATAAAATGGAAGATGATCGGGGAGGTTCTTGTCCCGGGCGTTCTGAATATCGGTGATATTGAAAAGACAGACGGCTGTAAACAAGCGGCTGTCTTGGCGGAGAAATTTTAAGGAGGAAGAATACCATACCCAAGAAGATTATCATTTTCAATGGTAGTCTCCGAAGAAATGGCAATACCTTTGCGCTGGTCAAAGCGTTCACTGAGGATGCAGAGAGTGTCGGCTATACCATAACCGAGTTTTTCTATTCCTCGGATTTATCGGTTGAAGTTCCAGAGAGATATCTATAAGGATCTGAGCGCGTTGGAGAAGGCGGTAGGAAAGGAGGATGAGGGAAACTCGAACCTGGATTTATTCTCGCTGGAAAT
Source organism: uncultured Lachnospiraceae bacterium (assembly GCA_910588125.1). GTDB lineage: Bacteria > Bacillota > Clostridia > Lachnospirales > Lachnospiraceae > Brotaphodocola. Next base: position 717 of record CAJUPI010000050.1, on the reverse strand, counting down.
GTTTGAGAATATTGCCTATGTGATGGCGAAGCACGCGGACGGGTCTATCCCGGATACACCGGAGGAATGACTGGATGAGCTCGGGATGTTTTCCATTTACTAGGTGCTGCCGAAGCTGATCGAGCTGTGGGGGATGAATGTGAAAACGGATGCGGAGATACGAATGGCAGGCCGCAGACTGATGAGACGGAGTATCTGCAGGAGGCATATGAATTTGGGAAATGTATTTATCCCGCTTAATGTAAGCATTAAACTGGGAAGGGAGGCGGTAAGTTTTATGGGAGTGGAGGGGCAGCGGCTTGAAATGCTGTTCATCTTGCCCGCTGAAAGGGGAAAAGGGTTGGGGAAAACGCTGCTTCAATGCGGGATCAGGGATTACTCGGTAAATGAGCTGGCGGTAAATGAGCAGAATCCCCTTGCAAAAGGTTTTTATGAGCATATGGGATTTCAGGTTTATAAAAGGGTGGAGCTGGATGAGCAGGGAAATCCGTATCCGCTTTTATATATGAAATTGGATTAAGGATTTTTGCCTGGGAGGGGCAGGATGCCATGGCCCGAAGCGTCAGTGTCGTTTTGCTCCTTATATTGGCTTGAGGTTATAAAAATATCAGAGGTTCATTATAATCCCCTGCTATTTTTTACAAACATAATAAATTAATTTTTTGGAGGGTGTTGCAAAATAAGTCACCCGTCATTTCTCTATCCTGTGTTCGGACG
>CAJUPI010000049.1 GCA_910588125.1 uncultured Lachnospiraceae bacterium | reverse complement strand
TTCCAGGCAAAACTCAGGGATTTAAGGACTTCTAAATCCCTGCAAAGTCAAAAGCGGCAGACCATTTCCGGCCTCTTCCCGCTCCTTTTTCCCTGGCTGAGCATTCTCAGAGATCAACTTAATGACATTGAGTGTTTTGTATATAGTTTTCCCGGCATGTTTAAGAGGATGCGCTAGCTTCCCCAGCGGAATACGAGGATTCCGGCGATGGCAATGGCAGCACCGATCAGCTTTCTCCACTCAAAAGAGACTTTTTCGACGCCGAATATACCAAACAGTTCGATTCCATAGGCAACAATGATCTGAGTAACTACGATTAGCAGAGTTGCCTTGGCAGGGCCTAAGCCATCCATACTTTTGATGACGGTAAAGGTAATGAAAGCGCCGATGAGGCCTCCCAGCAGCATGTACCAGGGGCGCACCTGAAGGATCGCTCCTATGGGGCTTTTGTCAGCAAAGAACCACAGGATGATGCAGGTGAAAAAGGCAGTAAGCTGAACCCAGCCGGCAGCGACCCAGATTCCGGTCTGCTTGGTGGCTTCCGTATTTAATACGCCCTGGATGCTCATTAAGGCGCCGGAGAGCAATGCGATCAGAAATCCCCACATAGAGAAAACCTCCTGATTTATATATATTTTACTTGTTTTCTTAGTTTTCTCAGAGTGAGGAAAAATATTCACCGATATATTACTTGAGTAAAAAATCAACTTGGAAAAGAGAGAGGACCATGAATATAAAAATAATTTTAGCTTCTGAGTCGCCTAGGCGTAAGGAGCTTTTATGTCAGGTAGGGCTGGAGCCGGAGGTGATTCCCAGCCAGATAGAGGAGGTAATCACCAGCGAAAAACCAGAGCGGATTGTAAAGGAGCTGTCCCGGCAAAAGGCGGAGCAGGTGGCAAAAGAACTGTCCCAAAGGAGCGCGGCAGAAGGAATGGACAGATCTCATACCGTGATACTCGGAGCGGATACCGTGGTGGCAGTGGATGACCGGATTCTGGGGAAGCCGGCGACAGAGGAAGCGGCAGTGCAGATGATTGAACTTTTGCAGGGCAGAGGGCATCAGGTATATACGGGAGTGACGATGATCTTTGGGGCGGATGGAGAAAGGCTGACTTTTGCGGAACGGACGGATGTCCATGTGTGTTCCATGAGCCAGGAACAGATTGAGAGCTATGTAGCGACCGGAGAGCCGATGGACAAGGCCGGAGCTTATGGGATTCAGGGACGTTTTGCCGCCTTTATTTTGGGAATTGAGGGAGATTACAACAATGTGGTCGGCCTGCCGGTAGGACGAGTCTGCCGGGAGTTGGCGGCAAGGGGCTGGCAGGCATTTTAATTTTTATTGCGTGTTTAGCAGACGGGAAACGGGGCAATACTGTCAGAAATAGAAGCCTTTGCGGGTGAGCAGGAAAGGTAATGTAACAGAAAGAAAATCAATCTGTTACAGGGTGACAGTATGCGCAGAAAAGATTATATCAGCCGGTATCTGCAGGAGCTGATTCCGGTGGCCTTTGAGCTGGAAACGGCACAGGAATTTCACACACTGGGAACAGGACCGGCACAGTTTAAGGTTAAACTGAATCGGGAGATTCCTAAAAAGGAATTGTTAAAAAGCACATCCCTGGCTTTGGGAGAGGCATATATACGTGGGGATATTGAACTGGATCGGGACCTTTATGAGGTTTTGGATATGTTTCTTGGGCAGATGGAGCATTTCCGGCTGAATCCCATGGCGCTTCACGGACTTTTGCATTCGTCTCTGGCAGAGAAGAATCAGCGACAGGAAGTTTCCTCCCATTACGACATGGGAAATGATTTTTACCGCTTGTGGCTGGATGAAACGATGAGCTATTCTTGTGGCTATTTCAGAAATCCCGGAGATACCTTGTTTGAGGCACAGGTGGCAAAGGTGGATCATATTCTGAAAAAGCTGCATCTGGAAATGGGAATGACGCTTTTGGATATCGGCTGCGGTTGGGGATTTTTGCTGATGCGGGCGGCTAAGCGCTATGGCGTGAAGGGGGTAGGTATTACTCTGAGCGAGGAGCAGTATCAGCAGTTTTCCCGGGAGATCCGTGAGCAGAAGCTGGAGGATCGGCTGGAAGTGCGGCGGCTGGATTATCGGGAGCTGGAAAAAAGCGGCCTGCAGTTTGATCGGGTCGTCAGTGTAGGGATGATTGAACATGTGGGACGGGGAAATTATGAGCGGTTTCTGAAAAATGTTGTGCAGGTGCTAAAACCAGGCGGGCTGTTTTTACTGCATTTTATCAGTGCCCAAAAGGAGCATGCCGGGGATCCGTTTATTCGAAAATACATTTTTCCCGGCGGGGTGATTCCCAGCCTGCGGGAGATTGTGAATTTGCTTCCGGAGTATGAGCTGCGGACGTTGGATGTGGAGAGCCTGCGGCGTCATTATACGAAGACACTGTTGTGCTGGCGGGAAAATTTTCAAAAAAGCAAAGAGGTGATTGCCGCAGGAAGAGGAGAGGAATTTGTCAGAATGTGGGATCTTTACCTGACTTCCTGTGCGGCGGCATTTCACCAGGGGATAGTGGATCTGCACCAGATTTTGCTGTCAAAAGGTGTGAATAATGAATTGCCGATGGTGAGGATGCAGTGACAAGTAAATGGTAAAAATCCACATTTGTACTTGACATATCTGAAGATTTCATGGTAGTATTAAACACATAAAAAGATAACGCCTTAGAGATGACAGAGCAGGTAGATGAATGCGGGTGACCGTTCATCCCCCTGCTTTTCTAGATCGGTTGAGAAAAAATTAACAAAGGTCTTGCCGGAAAGAAGGTCAAGCAGGGAATGGTGAGGTTATCAGAAAGGCGGAACAGGAGGAGAAGGATATGGGCAAGTATGTAATTGCACTGGATCAGGGAACCACAAGCTCCCGGTGTATCTTGTTCGATGAACAGGGAACCATCTGCAGTGTGGCGCAGAAGGAATTTACGCAGATTTATCCGCAGCCTGGCTGGGTGGAGCATAACCCGATGGAGATCTGGTCTTCGCAGCTCTCAGTGACGATGGAGGCCATGGGAAAGATCGGCGCCCATTACAGTGACATTGCTGCCATTGGCATCACGAACCAGAGAGAGACGACCATCGTCTGGGACCGGGATACCGGGGAACCGGTGTACAATGCGATTGTCTGGCAATGTCGCCGTACGGCGGACCGCATTGAAAAATTGAAGGAGGATGGGCTGGAGGAGAAGATCATTGACCGCACCGGGCTGATTCCGGACGCCTATTTTTCAGGGAGTAAGATTGAGTGGATTCTGGATCATGTAGAAGGTGCCAGGGAGCGGGCAGAGCGGGGGGATTTGCTGTTCGGCACGGTGGATACTTGGCTGATCTGGAATCTGACCAAGGGCTGCATCCATGTGACGGATTATACCAATGCGGCGCGTACTATGCTGTTTGATATCCATAAAAAATGCTGGGATGAGGAGATACTGGAGTATTTCCGGATTCCCAGATGCATGCTGCCGGATGTAAAGCCGTCCAGCTGTGTCTACGGCTACACGTCCTCGGATGTCATGGGAGGCAAGATTCCGATTGCCGGGGCCGCCGGAGATCAGCAGGCGGCGCTGTTTGGCCAGTGCTGCTTTGATGCCGGAGAGATGAAAAACACTTACGGTACTGGCTGTTTCCTGTTGATGAATACCGGAAATGCCGCCGTAAAGTCCCATCATGGCCTGTTGACTACGATTGCGGCCAGCAGCCAGGATGAAAATCAGTATGCGCTTGAGGGCAGTGTGTTCGTGGCAGGGGCGGCCGTGCAGTGGCTGCGGGACGAGATGCGTATGGTGCGTACGGCGGGGCAGACAGAAGAGTATTGCAACTCGGTGGATGACACCGGTGGCGTATATGTGGTACCAGCCTTTGCCGGGCTGGGGGCGCCTTACTGGGATCAGTATGCCCGGGGGACGATTGTGGGAGTGACCCGCGGCACTAACAAGGAACATTTTATCCGGGCAACGGTAGAGTCCATGGCATATCAAGTATCCGATCTGATCGAGGCGATGCAGCAGGATTCTGGGATTCCCCTAAAGCAGTTGAAGGTGGACGGAGGAGCTTGCGCCAACAATTTCCTGATGCAGTTCCAGTCGGATATCCTGAATGCGGAGATTGTCCGTCCGGAGTGTATCGAGACAACGGCTCTGGGCGCGGCTTATCTGGCAGGGCTGGCTGTGGGTTACTGGAAGAGTAAGGAGGAGATCCGCAAAAACTGGCAGATTTCCCGTTCTTTTGTGAGCGCCATGGAGGAGGAGAACCGGCAAAAGCTGGTGAAGGGCTGGAAGCGTGCGGTGAAGTGTGCGCTCTGCTGGTCTGAGGAGGAATAATCGCAGCAGTACAAGCGATGTGAACGGTTGCGGTAATTGTTAAATAGCAGGAGGGAATACATATGACAGTTGATTCACTGGGAGTGGTAGTCCAGGGTCTGACCGATCCGATGTTTCTACTTGGTGAGGCAGAATTGATTTTGCGTGTGGGTTTAGCCTGTATTCTGGGGTGGCTGATCGGAAACGAGCGGAAGAACCGAAACAAGTCTGCTGGTACGCGCACACATGCAATCGTGGCGCTTGGCTCAGCCCTCGCCATGGTGGTGTCCAAGTACGGGTTCCAGGATATTCCGGATTATGATGCGGCCCGGGTGGCAGCGCAGGTGGTCAGTGGCGTGGGTTTTCTGGGTGCAGGAATTATTTTTGTCAGAAATAATCTGGTCAACGGATTGACGACGGCGGCCGGGCTGTGGGCAACGGCAAGCGTGGGCTTGGCCGTGGGTTCCGGGCTTTATGTGATTGGGATTGCCTCGGCTTTGGTTTTGATTGTGATGCAAATCATCACCCATCGAATCGCTTATCTGGCGAAAGTGGCTTCTGCCGGAATGATTCGCATGACCCTTGTCCAGGAGGCGGATGCCGTCAAAAATATGCGAAAATACCTGGATGATTCCAGGGTGGATGTAGCTTCAGTCAAGATTCATAAAAATAAAAAGGAAGAGGTCAAGCTGGAGTTTGAGGTAGTCTATCCTCCGGGTTTTGACAAAGCAACTCTATTCTCGCATCTGGCGGAGATGCCGGGAGTCATTACCATTAGTGAATAGTGACAATGCGGTTAAAAATTTAACAAAAAGAAATGGTAAAATTGTCTTGACAATTCCTGTAGAACTGTGGTAGCATTAAGACAGTTAAAAAACCTTTGAGATGACAGAGTAAGGTGAAGGAAGCGGATAGACCGTTTATTCTCCTTACTCTTTTTTTATAACCTGCGAAAAAGGGCAGTTATAAAGAATCAGAGGGGGAAGTAACTGACTGGATAACAATCCGAGATGTTTGGGCTGTTATCTGACTGGTAGGTGTGGCCATGTCCATGCATGGCTGCAGAGGCGCAAAAATGTATATGGAGGAAGAGACATGAAGGAATGGAATTTCGATGCGGTGATTATCGGCGGCGGTGTGACCGGCTGTGCGATAGCGAGAGAGCTTTCCCGCTATGAGATGCACACAGCGCTGATTGAGCGGGAGGAGGATGTTTGCTCTGGTACATCCAAGGCCAACAGTGCCATTGTCCATGCCGGACATGACGCAGTTCCCGGCTCGGTAAAGGCTCGTTTCAATGTGGAGGGCAACCGTATGATGGGGGAGTTGGCAGAGGATTTGGACTTTGAATTTGACAGGAACGGTTCTTTGATTTTGTGTTTTGCCGAGGAGGATCGGCCGGCATTGCAGGAATTATATGACAAGGGCGTGAAAAACGGAGTGCCGGATTTGAAGATCATTACCGGGGATGAGGCGCGAGCTATGGAGCCCAATGTCAGCGATGCCGTGGTAGCGGCGTTGTATGCACCGACCGGCGGCATTGTATGTCCCTTTGGCCTGACCATTGCCCTGGCTGAAAACGCCTGTGATAACGGAGTGGAGTTTATCTTCAATGAAGAAGTAAAGAAGGTTATAAAGACAGCAAACGGCTTTGACATGGAGACGGCAAACGGCGTAGTGCACACAACTTATGTGATCAATGCTGCCGGTGTCTATGCAGATGAGATTCATAATATGGTCAGCGAGAGAAAACTGCATATCACTCCCCGTAAGGGGGATTATTGCCTGTTGGACAAGGAAGCGGGGAATCATGTGAAGCACACGATCTTCCAGCTGCCGGGCAAATTGGGCAAGGGCATCCTGGTGACTCCTACCATCCACGGTAATCTGCTGACCGGGCCGACAGCTAAGAATATCGAGGACAAGGAAGCCACGGCTACCACGGCAGAGGAGCTGGCAGAGATCATGGAAAAAGGAAGCGTCAGCGTAAAGAATGTGCCCTTCCGCCAGGTGATTACTTCCTTCTCCGGATTGCGTGCTCATGAGGACGGAGATGACTTCATTGTGGGAGAGGCTGAGGATGCACCAGGCTTCTTTGATGCGGCAGGCATCGAGTCTCCGGGATTGACCAGCGCACCAGCAATCGGCGTTTATCTGGCTGAGAAGGTAGCGGAGAAGGCAGGGGCGGCCAAAAAGACGGAGTGGAACGGCAAGCGAAAAGGTTTTGTGCGGCCGGAAAAGCTGAGCAAAGAGGAGCGGGCCGCCCTGATCAAGGAGCGCCCGGAGTACGGAACCATTATCTGCCGCTGCGAGGGCGTCAGCGAGGGCGAGATTGTGGATGCCATCAACCGCACCTTAGGAGCAGTGTCCTTAGACGGCATTAAGCGCCGGGTACGTCAGGGAATGGGACGGTGCCAGGCAGGTTTTTGCACTCCCAGAACTATGGAGATTCTGGCAAGAGAGCGCGGCATGGAGATGGAAGATATTTGTAAAAATGCACCCGGTTCCAATATGTTGACCGGTCAGAAATAGGAGGGCAGCGAGATGGCAAAGCATGATATCGTAATTATCGGCGGGGGCCCTGCGGGGCTTGCGGCAGCAGTGGCTGCAAGAAAGGCAGGTATTCAGGATATTCTGATTCTGGAACGCGACGGCTGTCTGGGCGGAATCTTAAATCAGTGTATCCACAATGGCTTTGGCCTTCATACCTTCAAGGAGGAGCTGACCGGGCCAGAGTATGCGGCACGTTATATTGAGATGGTGGAGGCGGAGAAGATTCCGTATAAGCTGAACACCATGGTTATTGACATCAACAAGGATAAGGAGGTCACGGTTATCAACAAAGAGGATGGCCTGACCACCATTCAGGCGAAGGCGATTATCCTGGCCATGGGATGCCGGGAGCGTCCGAGAGGTGCCTTGAATATTCCGGGTTACCGTCCGGCAGGCATTTATTCCGCTGGTACGGCACAGCGGCTGATGAACATCGAGGGCTTCAGCGTGGGCAGGGAGGTCGTGATCCTGGGTTCCGGCGATATTGGGCTGATCATGGCCAGAAGAATGACCTTAGAAGGCGCCAAGGTAAAGGTAGTGGCAGAGCTGATGCCATATTCCGGTGGCTTAAAGAGAAATATCGTACAGTGCCTGGATGACTATGGCATTCCGCTGAAGCTGAGCCATACAGTTGTAAATATCGAGGGCAAGGAGCGGGTGACGGGTATTACGATCGCACAGGTAGGACCGGACCGTAAGCCGATTCCGGGGACTGAAGAGCACTATAGCTGTGATACGCTGCTGTTGTCAGTCGGCCTGATTCCGGAGAATGAGCTGAGCCGCAGCATCGGTATTGACATGAGCCGGATTACTTCTGGCCCGGAGGTCAATGACCAGTTAGAGACAAGCGCTGAGGGTGTGTTTGCCTGTGGCAATGTACTTCATGTGCATGATCTGGTGGACTATGTATCTGAGGAAGCGACGCTGGCTGGAACCAATGCGGCAGAGTATGTAAAGAGCGGAGAAGAAAAGGGCAATTGCCATCTGGTTGAACTTAAAGCGGAGAATGGCGTCCGTTATACGGTGCCGCAGACTTTGGATGTCAACAATATGCAGGAGAAGGTGACAGTCCGTTTCCGTGTGGCAGATGTGTATAAGGATCGCTATATCAGTGTGTATTATGATGGAGTCCAGATTTCTAAGAAGAAGAAAAAAGTGCTGGCGCCCGGAGAGATGGAGCAGGTAGTCCTTAAGAAGGACAGCTTTGGGGAGTATCCGGATTTGAAGAATATCGTGATTTGTACGGAGGTGGAATAATATGGAGACGAGAGAACTGATCTGTATCGGGTGCCCGTTGGGATGCCCATTGACTGTCCGTATAGACGGGGAGAACGTGGAGGTAAGTGGAAATACTTGCAAGAGGGGCGATGACTATGCCCGCAAGGAGGTTTTGAGCCCCACCAGAATTGTGACCTCCAGCGTACATGTAATCGGCGGAGAGCTGGAGATGGTATCGGTCAAGACCAAGGAGGATATTCCGAAGGGTAAGATTTTTGAAATTATGGAAGAGATCCGCAAGACCACAATCAATGCGCCAGTGGCTATCGGGGATGTGGTAATTGAGAATTGCGCCGGGACCGGGATTCCGGTCATTGCCACAAAGAATGTGGCTGGTGTGTAATTGAGATTGTTAGAAGAGTAAGCAGCCGCCGGAGATTTTTCTCCGGCGGCAAATTTCCCTGCGGGATGGGAGCGGGGGGATGCGGGTACGGATGTTTGGTAAGATTAAAGACCTTGCTGCTTATTGCCGGGGGCTTAGCTCTGGCGGAAGGCCATAAGCATAGCGTAAGAAGGATACCATGGCCTGAGTATGGGGCGTGTAGGAGAGTACTAAAAGGCAGTAGGAGTCAGTGCCATCATAGGCGGGATCCTGAAGGAACCGGCTGGCCTCAAGCTCCAGGCAGCAGGCTTTTTTGGCTCCGGTTCCGTCTTGTGTGGAGATGAGATGGTTTTGGACCAGAGACAAAAGGTCAGGATTATCGGCTAGAAGGAGTTCCAGGTCGTATAGAGGGAAGGTTTCGGCATAGTAGAGAGCCAGCTCTTTGGGAGCCACTAAAAAGTCCAGTTCACGGGCAGCGGTGTAAGCTACGATCTTCCCCTGGCTGGCGGCATGGTATTCGCTGCCGGAATCCAGATCAACGTAGAGGGAATCCTCGAAGGCGATGCGGTGCCCGTTTGGGGCGCCATAGTAGGAGGAAAAGTCACGAATCAACTCTCCGGCGGGAAAGAGATTCTGCCGGTCATTGATAAAAAAACCTTGTAGGTCAATGACGCGATGGCTTTGCCAAACCATATCTCCAATATAAAACAGGAGCAGCAACAGGACGAAGGCAAGGAAGAAAAGTCCCCGGTAATAGTCAAAAATGAAGCCAAGTTTCTGCCGGGGGGACAGGGTTTTGAGTGTTTCGCGATCTTTTTTCCAGCTACGAATAAGGCGGTTATCTGTGAACATGGCAAAAGCCTCCTGTTATGAATGTTTGGGAATACACACGCTTTGCCTGGGAATTTGATTTCCCATTGCTCAGAAGCGAACTGGCAAATGTATGATTAGGATCTCTGCCGGGATTATATCATATCGCCAACCGCCAGGGTGTGTTCTTAGATTATACCATAAATATATAAAATGCGCAAAAGGGCGAAGAAGGGAGAGAATGATGAATTTTGACGTGAACGGCCTGTTCAATCCGGAGAATCGGTTCTGGTCATTTATGGATAAAATAATGAACCTGTGTGCGGCTGGTGTCTTATGGTTCTTGTTTTCTCTGCCGCTTATCACGGTCGGGGCAGCGACTACGGCGCTTTTTGGTTATACGCTTAAGCTGGCGCGCAACGAGGAGGGATATCTGTGGAAAAGCTTCTGGCATGGGTTTAAGGAGAATTTTGTCACGTCTACCCTGGTGTGGTTGGGAGCGTTGGTTTTGGGAATATTTTTGGCGGTGGATCTGTTTGCCTGTCAGTTTTTGCCAGTGGCCGGAGTGCTTCGATGGGGAGTGCGCGCCTTGCTAGCAAGCTTGGTTTTTGTTTATTTTCTAACGATCATTTATCTGTTTCCTCTGATTGCTGCTTTCCGGGTTCCGCTAAAAAAGGCGGTAAAAGATGCGGTGGTGATGGGGGTGGGGAATTTGTATGTCTCGGTGACTGTGTTGGTAATTTATGGTATTTTTGGAGTGGTTACCTGGTTTTTCCCGATTTTATTTATGGTTTGGTTTGCACTGGCGGCCTATTTTTCTTCTCATTTGTTGTATTCTGTGTTTATGCGGTATTTGCCGGAAAAAGATGAAAACGACAACAGTGAGTGGTGAAAATCTAGATATTATTGTTAAAAATTAATCAATAAAACTTTAGTTTTGTTGAAAAAAACGGTCAGAATAGTGAAAAATAAAAAATAGAAATGGCGGATTAATGTAAAAAAATAACAAAAAGTACTTGCGGGATTGTATGGTTTGTGATATTATAAAGATACAACAATTAAATATGGTCTGCTGCAGAGAGAATGAGATAAAGCAAAGCAATGAATGCATATATGGATGTATTTAGTGTTGGCGATGTCTCTTTTTTTGTGCGCTTTTTCGGAAAAAGAGGAAGGGCAGGCAGAGCATAGGAGACTAAAAACTAAGAAAGGGGAAATTCATTATGAAAAGAAAAGTGGCATTGCTTCTGGCGGCAGTGATGGTGGCAGGAGCAGTATCCGGGTGCAGCGGTGGCGGCTCTACGGGAAAAGCAGCAGTCAATGCAGGAGGAGGTTCCTCAGATAATGGGGGAGCAGCGGCTGAGGCGTCAGAAGCAGCGCCGGTGGATCCGGCTAATTATGAGGTGACGGAGCCAATCACGATTAAGTGGTGGCATGCATTGGAGGATCAGTATTCTGCCACTGTGGATAAGGTGGTCAGTGATTTTAATAATTCCCAGGATTTGATTACCGTGGAGGCGGAGTATATTGGAAGCTATTCCAAGCTGAACGAGGCGCTGGTGGCGGCTCACGCGGCGGGCACCGACCTTCCGGCTGTTACGGTAGCCAATACGCCTTACGTGGCTGAATATGGCGCAGGTGGCCTGACGGAAGATCTGACTCCGTATATTGAGGCGTCGGGCTATGATGTAGAAGACTTTGGTGACGGTATGATTGAGGCGGCCAAATATAATGGAAAGCAGGTTTCCCTGCCGTTTTTGATTTCCACTCAGATCATGTATTACAATAAAGATATGGCGGATGAAATGGGAATTACCATGCCAACTACCTGGGATGAGATGGACGCATTCATGGAAAAAGGCACCAAGAAGGCAGCTGACGGAACTACGGAGGTCTATGCCACGATTATTCCTGGTTGGGATCAGTGGTATTTTGAGACTTTTTATCTGAACCAGGGTGTGAAGATCATCAATGATGACCAGGTAACCACCGATTTGGGAGACGAGAAGGCAGTAGCGATCGCCCAGAAGATTCAGGATTGGTGTAATGCGGGCTATACCTACTGGACGGGTACGGCTGAGGATGCATCTTCCAACATGAGACAGAACTTTATTTCTGGTAAGGCGCTGTCTGTGGTGCATACCAGTTCCCTGTACAACAACTATGTCGATCAGTGCGACTTTGAGATCGGTATGTCCTGGCTTCCGGGCGCGGACACCAAGAACCAGGAGATCGGCGGCTGTGTACTGTTGATTCCGTCCAAAAATGATCAGGCTACCAAGAATGCGGCATGGCAGTTCTTGCAGTACCTGTGCAGCAAAGAGGTGAACATGACCTGGGCAGAAGGCACTGGCTATATGCCTACCAGAAAATCGGTGCTGGAGACTGACGAGGGTAAAGCATTTTTGGAGAAGAAGCCGGCATTTAAGGCAATCTTTGACAATCTGGATTTGATTTATCCGAGAATTCAACATAAGGGCTGGTCGCAGCTGGCTACCATCTGGAAAAATATCATGGCTGAGGTAATGATGGAGAATGGGGACGTGCCGGCAGGTATGGAGCAGATGGCGGACGAGATTAATGACGTGCTGGCAGACGCATAAGAGCGGAGTGTTATCAAAACTTGTATCAATGATGAGATAACAGATAAAAATAGTCCGGCGGCCCGTTATAGGGCGGGCCGCCGGGAAATGTGAGGGGGCGCTATATGAAAGAAAAACGAATTAACCCCAGAAAGATTTCGGCAGTGAAGGATTTTTCCTGTGTGCTTCCAGTTCTGATTTTTCTGGCAGTATTTACCTATTATCCGATTGTGGAGCTGCTGCGGATTAGCTTTACGGACTGGAATCTTTTGAACGATACCTGGCAGTATGTGGGGCTTAAGAACTGGACCTGGCTGTTTGCCGGTTCTGGTACCAAGTATCTGTGGAATTCTTTGAAGGTTACCGTGCTGTATTCCATTGGTGAGCTGAGTATCACCCTGATTGGCGGTATGATCTTTGCTTTGATTTTTAACCGGATGACCAATAGCTTTGCTGCCATGAGAGCGATTATTTTTATGCCCAAATATGTGGCAATGTCCTCGGCGGCAGTGGTATTTTTGTGGATTCTCAACACGGACAGCGGTATTTTTAACTACTTGCTTTCCCTGGTAGGAATAAAAGCTGTAGACTGGCTGGGTGACAGGAATATGGCGCTGATTTCCGTATTGATGTTGACGGGGTGGCGTTGTATCGGCTACGGTATGATGGTTTATCTGTCAGCAATGATGGGCATTGCCACGGATTATTACGAGGCGGCGGCGCTGGATGGGGCCAATGCGGTGCAGAGATTTTTCAAGATCACACTGCCAATGCTGTCTCCCACTACTTTGTTTTTGTTTGTGACTACCTTCCTGTCTTCTATGAAGGTATTCCAGTCGGTTGATATCCTGACTCAGGGGGGGCCGTATCGTTCTACAGAGGTGTTTGTGTATAATATCTACCGTTATGCAATGGTGGATTTCCGCATGGACCGTGCTTCTACCGTAGGTATTTTCTTCTTCATCCTGCTGCTGATCGTGACGGTGGCGACTATGAAGATTTCTAATGGCAATGTTACTTACGATTCATAAGGGGGGACAGATATGAGTGTACAGGCAGCAGCCAATGCAAATGCGCGGAATGAATCTGCAAAGAGAAAAAGGAAAATTATGGCGGCTACCCAGTGGGCTCTGGCGATTATCGTGCTGATCATTATCGTCTTCCCGATTTACTGGATGCTGGTATCCTCGGTGAAATCCCAGGAGGAGATTTTGCTGGCGATTCCGACTTTGTGGCCAAAGGAATTTCATTTTGAAAACTATATCAATGTGTTGAACCGGGGGAATTTTGCAAAATATTACTGGAATACCTCGGTGATGACGGCGGGGATTTTGATTGCCCAGGTAGTTACAGGTATTTTTGCCGGCTATGGTTTTTCCAAGGGCAAATTTAAGGGACAGGGGCTTTGCTTTATCATTGTTTTGGGCGCCCTGATGATTCCGTTGCAGGTTACATTTATTCCGATTTACATTATGATGGCGAATTGGGGAATGTCGGATACGTTTTTGGGATTGATTCTCCCGGAAGCGGTATCTCCCTACTATATCTTCATGTTGCGGCAGACCTTTATGTCCATTGACGACAGCTATATTGAAGCGGCTCGCATGGATGGTCTGGGACGGGTGGGGATTATCACCAGGATTCTGGCGCCGATGTGTAAATCCACTTTGTTTACCGTGACCCTGGTGACATTTACGAATGGCTGGAATGCGTATTTCTGGCCGAAGATTATTGCTAAGGGTGAGTCCAGGCGGGTATTGACCGTCGGCCTGGCTTACTTAAAGAACACCTTTGCCGGCGGCGAGTCTATGAACAATCATGAGATCATGGCAGGCGCGGTGCTGGCAGTGGTGCCGGTTATTATCCTGTTCTTTATCTTTCAGAAATATATGCTGACTGGGTATTCCAAAGCGGCGATGAAGTGATGAACTGGCACAGGGTGCGACAGATATGATACCAGGCTGAGCAACAAAGAAACGAGAGCCATTTTGAATGCCGGAAGGGCTACGGGGAAACAGCCGGGCATCAGAAAAGAAAATGGAGAAGGTATTTATAGGTATATAAAAACAGTAAAACAGCGAAAAGAAAAGCAATTTACTGACAAATAAAAGAAGGAAATGATAAGGGGAAGAAACCGGCACAGTGAAAAACGTTTTGCGTTTTGGCTGTACCGGTTCTTGAGTTTTTAGCCAAATCCATTTATAATAAAAGAAAAAAGGGGCTTTATGGAGGCGGGAAGGGGGATTGCCAATATGAAAGCAATCGAATTGCTGGAGATATCGCCAGTGATTGCAGCAGTGAAGGATGATAAAGGACTGCAGCGGTGTTTTGAGTCTGAGTGCCAGGTGGTGTTTGTCCTGTATGGTAATATCTGCAATATCGGAGGGATTGTCCGGCAGATTCAGGAGCATGGAAAAGTGGCGATTGTCCATGTGGATTTGACAGCAGGGCTGAGCGCCAAAGAGGTAGCGGTGGATTTTATCAAGCAGACTACCAGCGCGGACGGGATTATCAGTACGAAGCCGCTTTTGGTGAAGCGGGCTTTGGAGCTGGGGCTGTATGGGGTGCAGCGGACCTTTATGATTGATTCCATGGCAGTGAATACCATGAGAAAGCAGATCGATACCTTTCACCCGGATTTGGTAGAGGTGATGCCGGGCATTATTCCCAAGGTGCTAAAGGAGATTCGGGGTTATACAGATATTCCGATTATTGCGGGAGGGCTGATTTCGGACAAGAAGGATATTATGGCGGCGTTTGCTGCCGGGGCGGATGCCATCTCCACCACTAAGGAGGATCTGTGGTTTGCCTGAGGGGATGAATACCATATATCTGCGGGGAGAGGATTCTTTTGTAACGATCGTCGGAGAGGATGGACGGCATTACGGCGGAAACCAGGCATGGTTTGCCTGGGAGGGGCGTGAGCGGCAGAGCCATGTGGCCAGGCAGGGGGCCTGTGGTATAGTGGCATTGGCCAATATTGCGGCATATCTGGCAGGGAGTGGTTCAACGTATGGGGCACTCTATCCTTATCCGGATTATGGGAAGGCCAGTTTTTTGGCGCATATGGCGGATTTATATGGGTATGCAAGTCCCTTTCATATCGGAAGGTTTCCGCTGGGGATTTGGCCGGTCAGCCGTCTGGCAAACGGTATGGAACGTTTTGCCAAGGAGCGGGGAGTAAAATTACAGGCAGTATGGCGGAATTGGGAATTTAGCCGGGAGAATGTACTGCGGTATATATGGGACGGGCTTGCCAAAGACCGGCCGGTGGCAATGCTGGTGGGGACGCATAAGCTGAGGCAGGTAGAGGTGGTGTTTCCTGGCGGGGGCAGCTATAGCCAGGATATTTCACTGCATTGGGTGACCGTGACAGGAGTGAAGATGGAGGATGCGATGGGAACGGTGAAGCTGGTGGTGTCTACGTGGGGCGGACGGGCATTGCTGGATTTGGATGAGTATGTGAGGGAGCGTGTTTATGCAGGGGTGGTGTATTTTGAGTAGTTGTGAAAGCAGGCGGCTTTTGATATAATATTTTATAACGACTGGAGGGGATCGGCTTTTCCTGCTTCTTCCTCCAAGACAGGCCATCCTCAGGAAGTTAAGAAAATGGTGTAATACCAGGATGGCGGAATCGTTACATAATTTTTTGAAAATGCAACAATACAGGAGACAGAAGGGGAGTTAGATTTTGGATACGCTGGATTATTATAAGAAACTGGTTGATTTTCTGGGGCAGGTTCTGGGGGAGCACGGGGAGGTGGTGCTGCGGGACTGCAGAAAGCCGAATCATGACATCATTGCTATTGCCAATGGACATGTCAGTGGGCGGACGATAGGGGCGCCGATTACGGATTTTACTTTGTCTGTGTTGGCTAATGAGGAGTGGAAGGAAAAGGATTACGTGGTGAATTATGTGGGCAAGGCGGCGCCTAATAAGAATTTGCGTTCTTCCACCTTTTTTATCCGGGAGGAAGGGGAGTTGATAGGGCAGCTTTGCATCAATATTGATATGGGGCCTTATGAGCAAGTAATGAACAGCATCCGTGCCCTGAGCGGGATTGAGCTGATGCATGGCCTGGATACGGAAGGCGTGGTCTGTGAGGGACCGGTGGAGAATTTTTCGGCGGATGTGACCGGGGACATGATGAGTAAAGCAGTGGTTCAGGTAGTGGGATCTAGTGATGCCATTGTGCGGGAGCGGTTGACGCAGGAGGATCGGATTCAGATTGTAGAGGGGCTAAACCAGGCGGGATTGTTCCAGATCAAGGGGGCGGTGAGCCAGGTGGCAGAATATCTGTATTGCTCCGAGGCCAGTGTGTACCGGTATTTGGCGAAGATACAGCGGAAATTGTGAGAGCGATTTCTTTGTCTCAGAGGGGATGCTTTGGGAGCAAGATGACGTTTTATCTGTCAGGGCTTTTGACTTTTGCAGGGATTTAGAAGCTTAAGGGGTTCTTTATTCCCCAACAGAAAAGTCCCGACAGGCAAAACGTCGTTTTGCTCTTGTCCCGAAGGCTGAAATTCTCAGAGTAAAACGGAAGTTGTTGGCGGCAAAATATGTTATCAGGTAATTACATATTCAGATTTCATAAATAACAGCCTTGTTTTTATTATAGTAAAAAAAAATTATCATAATGATTGACAAAATCATCTCAAAGTACTATATTCTATTTATAAACATTCAATAAATTTCCCATAAATAAAATATGAATTGCATAGGAGGACAGGTAATGGAACATACAGGTGTTCAGTATCAGACTTATGTACAGATTCTGAAGGAAGAACTGGTTCCGGCCATGGGCTGTACGGAGCCTATCGCATTGGCGTATTGTGCGGCAAAGGCCAGGGAAGTGCTGGGCGCGCTGCCGGATCGGTGCGTGGTGGAGGCCAGCGGCAACATTGTAAAAAATGTCAAGAGTGTGATTGTGCCGAATACCGGTGGATTGAAGGGAATTGAAGCGGCGGCGGCGGCCGGCGTGGTGGCGGGAGATGCCGGACGTGTCCTGGAGGTGATCGCCGGAGTGACCCAGGAGCAGAAGATTCAGATCAAAGAATATATGGAGAGGACATCGATTCAGGTAAAGCCATTGGAGACGGATGAGCTTCTCGATATGATTGTGACCTTATACAAGGATAGTTCCTATGCCAAGGTGCGGATTGCTAATTATCACACGAATATCGTGTTGATTGAGAAGGATGGGGAAAAACTGTATGAAATGGGAGTTATGGCTACGGAAGAGGCGCAAATGGCGGATCGGAGCCTTTTGAATGTGAAGGATATCTATGATTTTGCCAGGACGGTGGAGCTGGAGGATGTAAGGGAGCTGATCAGCCGTCAGATCGAGTATAACAGTGCGATCTCTGAGGAAGGCCTGGAGCATGACTGGGGCGCCAATATCGGAAGCGTGCTCTTAAAGGCCTATGGGAATGATATCCGGGTGCGGGCAAGAGCAGTAGCAGCTGCCGGATCGGATGCCAGAATGAGCGGGTGCGAAATGCCGGTGATCATCAATTCCGGAAGCGGCAATCAGGGAATGACAGCTTCATTGCCAGTGATTGAATATGCCAAGGAGCTGAAAGCTTCCGAGGAGGAGCTGTACCGGGCACTGGTGCTTTCTAATCTGGTGACGATTCATCAGAAGACGGGAATCGGCCGCCTGTCGGCGTATTGTGGCGCGGTCAGCGCCGGGTGCGGAGCCGGATGCGGGATCGCCTATCTTCTGGGCGGGGATTATGCCACGATTGCTCACACATTGGTCAATGCTCTGGCGATTGTGTCGGGAATCATCTGTGACGGGGCTAAGCCCTCCTGTGCCGGGAAGATTGCAGCGGCAGTAGATGCCGGAATTTTGGGATATCAGATGTACATTAACGGACAACAGTTTCGGGGCGGGGACGGGATCATCTCCAAAGGCGTGGAGAATACGATTCGCAATGTCGGACGTCTGGGCAAGGAAGGGATGAAGGAGACGGATAAAGAAATTATCCAGATTATGACGGATTGCTAAATCGGGAGCGTTATCAATTCAGCCATGTCATGGATGCGCTCTACTAATGTGGAATGAGGAGGAATAAGACAGCGATGAGTGGAAACGATATGCTCAGTCTTTTGAACATAGCCGAGGGGCACGGGGAGTGTCTGATCGGCGTGGCACTGTTCTTCGCCATGCTGGTGGGACTTTCTCGTCTGCCGAAGAAAAAATTCAGTTTTGCTGTACGGGTGCTGATCGGAAGTGGAGCCGGGACTTTGTTCGGGTTGGCAGCGTGGGGATATAGCCAGGCAGACCGGGAACCAATTCTGGAGAGCTTGAACGCCTGGTTTGGTTTGGTGGCGCGGGGATATTTGTCCTTGTTTGTGTGCCTGATTCTGCCGATGGTGTTTTTGGCATCGGTCCGTCTGGTGCTTCATACGCCGGCAGAGAAACAGGTATCGCCGCTGACCCGCTGGAAAAAACGGGTCAATACCGGGATGATGGCTGTGAGTGCTTTGATTGCGGCGTGTCTGGGCCTGGTGTTTCGGATCGGGGTGTTGCCTGGAGAGGAGACAGAGGTGTTTTCCTGGACTGTGGAAAACGGCGAGGGAATTGCAGAACTGATTGCGGATGTGATTCCGGCCGGAATAGGCTGGGATTTGCTGGCGGCAAATGTGATAGGAATCTTTGTGTTTGGCGTTTATGTGGGGATCGCGGCGCGGAGAATGTCGGGAAAATACATGGATACAGTGAAACCGGTGTTTGATTTTACTGAGGGGGCGTTTTCGGTGGGAACCAGTGTGTGCAAGACGATTATTGCTTACAAACCGATGGGTGCGGCAGCAATTATGGCTTCGCTGACCATGCGTTATGGGGTGGCGGCGATTGCCATGTTGGTGAAAATGCTGTTGGTACTCTGCCTGGGGGCAATGTCTATGCTGGTGGTGCAGCTGGTGGTGGCAGGTATCTCTGGTGTGGGGCCGGCGTCATTTTTCAGGGCGGGAAAAGCGGCGATGGTGAAGGCTTTAAAGACGCGTTCCGGTTCAGCATGCCTGCCGGAAGCACAGCAGGCGCTCGCCGAGGGGCTGGGCCTGAACCGCGAGGTGACGGATTTGGTGTCAGCGTACGCGATTTCTTCTGGAATGCAGGGATGCGGGGCGCTGTTTCCGGCGATGGCGGCAGTGTTTGCCGCCGGATTGTCCGGTGTGGTGATGACACCAGGGCTAGTGTTTTTGCTGGTGGCAGTGATTGTTCTGATGTCCTATGGAACCACGGATCTTCCGGGTACGGCAACCATGGCGGAATTTGCGGCGGTTCTGGGAACCGGCCTGACAGAAGCAGTGCCGGGGCTGGGGGCTATGATCGCGATTGATCCGATTGGGGATGTACCCAGGACACTGATCAATGTAACTGGTTGTATGGCTAACGCAATATTTGTTGAGAGGAAGGTGAGAAAGTGAAGGTTGTGATCATCGGCGGCGTGGCGGCGGGCATGTCAGCGGCGTCCAAGCTGAAACGGCTTTTGAAGGATCAGGTGGAGATAGTGGTGTACGAGAAGGGAGAGGAAGTTTCCTACGGAGCCTGTGGGATTCCTTTTTATATCTCTGATCACATCCGCCAGGGAAGCGAGCTGATTGCCCGGACGGCGGAGGAATTTGCAAAGAGCGGGATTCCGGTGAAGATCTGGCATGAGGTGACTGAGGTGGACACAGAGGCAAAGACCGTAACCGTGAAGAATTTAAAGAGCGGCGAGGTGTTCACGGACAGCTATGATAAACTGATAGTGGGCAGCGGCGCCGGAGTGCGTCATTTCCCGCCTTTTGACAAGGAATATGAGAATCTCTATGAGATTCGGAATGTGGCAGATGGAACGCGTGTGAAGGCAGCTCTGCTGGATGAGAAAACAAAGAATGTGGTGATTGTGGGCGCGGGCTTTATCGGCCTGGAGGTTTCGGAGGCCTGCCGCCATTATGGGAAACAGGTGACGGTAGTGGAACTGGCGCCTCATATTCTGCCTGCCTTTGATACAGAAATCAGCGAGGCCTTGGAGTCAGAACTAAAGAAAAACGACGTGATGGTACGGACAGGGACTATGGTGAAGGCATTGGTGGCAGAGAACGGGGTCATCACGGCCGCCTGCCTGGAACGGAAAAGTGAAGACGGGCAGGTACTTGTGGAGGAGATCCCGGTGGATTTTTTGATCAATAGTGCAGGGATTGCGCCTAGTACGGACTTCATAAAAAATGTGGAGAAGGCAAAAAACGGTGCGATCTGCGTGAATGAGCGGATGGAAACCAGCGTAGAAGATGTGTATGCGGCGGGAGATTGCAGCATTATGCGTTCGGCCATTACAGGCCAATATCAGTACGCGCCATTGGGGACCAATGCCAATAAACAGGGAAGGATAATCGGGGATATCCTGGGGGGAGCGGTTCCGAAGCCATTTAAACTGATCGGCAGTTCGGCACTGCGACTGTTTGGAATGGACGCGGCCAAAGTGGGGCTTTCAGAAAAGGAAGCTTTGGCTGCCGGAATCGACTTTAAGGCGAATACGATTACCGGCAACAGCTATGCATCTTATTACGGGACGGAAAAACTGAATATTAAGCTGATCTATGATGCTAAAACCAGGGTGGTGTTAGGTGCCGAGACCTGGGGGCAGGGAATTGTGGTGCCCAGGGCAAATTACTATGCCATTGCCATCTATGCGGGGCTGACAGTAGATGAAATGGGATTTATGGATCTGTGTTATTCGCCGCCATTTTCCGGGGTGTGGGATGCGGCGCTGATCGCCTCGAATACGGCGAAATGAGATCCAGAAGAGGCAAGGAAAAAGCTAAGCAGTAAGCAATAAACAGGAAGCAACAAGAAGAAGCAGTAAAATACGCAGGTCAGGTAATGCTGCAATTACCTGAAATATAAACCCCAAAAGGAGAACTTGAAGTATGAAAGACAAGACTCAGACAACAAAGCGTTCCTTTATTCTCCGCTTTCTCGATATGATCGAGGTAGCGGGAAACAAACTGCCGACACCTCTTACGATTTTCTTCTATTTGGCAGTATTTGTGGTAATTCTCTCGGGAATTGGTGCTGCTATGGGATGGAGCGCCACCGGTGAGATGTACAATTCCGGCAGCGGAACCGTGGAAGAGACTACGGTTAGCGTGGTGAGCCTGTTCAGTATCTCAGGGCTGCAATATATGTTGACTTCGGCTGTGACCAACTTTACCAGCTATGCGCCTCTGGGCTTCACGGTAGTGATTATGCTGGGAATCGGCGTGGCGGAGAGCTCCGGTTGGCTAAACGGGCTGATTCACAAAGTGGTGAAGATCACCCCGGCACAGCTGGTGACGCCGATGGTGGTGTTTATCGGAGTCATGACCAATGTGGCTGAAAATGCGGGGTATGTGGTATTCATTCCGCTGGCTGCCATGATCTTTAAGGCTTATAAAAAACATCCTCTGGCCGGTGTGGCGGCTGGTTTTGCCGGGGTGTCCGGCGGCTTTTCGGCAAACCTTCTGATCGGTTCGGCTGATGCAACCTTGTCCGGTTTTTCCACAGCAGCAGCACAGACGCTGGATCCGGCCTATAATGTAACGCCGCTGTCCAACTGGTTTTTCATGATTGCATCCACCGTTTTAATTACGGTCGTGGGAACTCTGATTACTGAACTGGTGATCATTCCACGGTTAGGGCCGTACAAGGAGAATGGGGACGGCACGCTGGTGGAGGTTTCCAATGAGCTGACGGATAAGGAAGAGAAGGCTCTTCGGATTGCCAACTGGGTGTTTGTGGCGATTGTGGCTGTGTATGTGATTTGTTGTATTCCCAAGGGTTCCTTTATGAGAAATCCGGAGACGGGAAGCTTGATTGAGGGTTCCACGCTGATGAATGCGATTATTCCGCTGTTTACTCTTTTGTTCTTCATTCCTTCTTTTGTATACGGTAAGCTTTGCGGCAGTTTCAAGAGTGATAAAGATGTGGTGGCTTCTTTTAATAAATCCATTGCCTCGATTTCCGGATTTATTGCTATGGCATTTGTGGCGGCGCAGTTTACGAATTATTTTGGCAAGACGAATATCGGAAGGATCCTGTCTTTTAAGGGCGCAGAATTCTTGCAGAGCCTGAATATTAATTCTGTGGGGCTGATGATGTGCTTTATCCTGGTGGCTGGATTTGTCAATTTGTTTATGGCTTCGGCATCTGCCAAATATGCGATTTTTGCACCGGTGTTTGTGCCTATGTTTATGAAGATGGGGTTGTCGCCGGAGCTGACGCAGGTGGCATACCGGATCGGTGACAGCACCACCAATATTATCGCGCCGGTTATTGCCTGGATTCCCTACATATTGACGGTTATGAAGAAGTATGATAAGGATACGGGCTGGGGAACTTTGGTTTCTTCCATGCTGCCGTACTCCATGGCCTTCCTGGTGAGCTGGGCTGCTATGCTGGCGCTGTGGATGATCCTGAATCTGCCGCTGGGACCAGGGGCGCCGGTGTTCTATACTATCGGGTAAGGGCGATACTCATGGGTTTTTGCATGTTACAACGACGATATCAGAATTGAGATATTGAGCGCGTACAAAAAAGAAGGAGGATGGGGATGTTTGAAGAGAGAGTAGCGAAGGTGCTAAAATATATGGAGGAGAAGGGGCTGGAGCAGATGCTTGTCAGTGATCCGCCGTCCGTGTATTATCTGACAGGGAGATGGATTCTGCCCAATGAGCGGCTGCTGGCTCTTTATTTAAATAAGAACGGGAACCATAAGTTGTTTGTGAATAAGCTTTTCACAGTGGAAGGGGATATTGGTATCGAGAAGGTTTGGTTCTCGGACACAGACCCAGGGTGCGAAATTATTTCCAGGTATACGGATCACGATAAGGCGCTGGGGATCGATAAGAAAATGGCGGCGAAATTTTTGCTGGAGCTGATGGAGCTGGGGGCGGGAAGCAGTTATAAGAATGCCTCTGAGTGTGTAGATAAGGCGCGCCGGATTAAGGATGAGGATGAGAAGGAGAAAATGATCCTGGCTTCTCAGCTGAACGATGCTGCTATGGCCAGGTTCCGCGGCCTGATTAAAGAGGGTGTGACGGAGTTGGAGGTTGCGGCAGGGATGAATGCCATCTATAAAGAGCTGGGAACCGAGGGACCGTCCTTTGGTCCGTTGGTCAGCTTTGGAGCCAATGCCGCCATCGGACATCACAAGCCAGATGGGACGGTACTAAAAGAAGGAGATTGCGTGCTTTTTGACGTGGGATGCAAAAAGAACGGGTATTGCTCAGACATGACACGGACATTTTTCTATCAGAGTGCCAGTGATAAAGGCCTGGAAGTCTATGAGGTGGTGAAGAAGGCCAATTTAGCAGCTCAGGCGGTGATAAAGCCGGGGATGCGATTCTGTGATATCGATAAAGTGGCGCGGGATATTATTACCGAGGCGGGATACGGCCCCTATTTTACCCACCGGCTGGGACATTGTATCGGGATTGAGGTCCATGATGCAGGAGACGTATCGGCAGTGAACACGGATGTGGTGGAAGAAGGGATGATCTTTTCCTGTGAGCCAGGAGTTTACCTGCCAGGAGAGCTGGGCGTACGGATCGAAGATCTGATGCTGGTGACAAAAGATGGGGCGGTCAGCCTCAACCGAGATTCAAAAGAGCTGGAAATCATAGAGTAAGGAAGCAATGTCATTAAGTTGATTTTCTCAGAAGGTACGCCAGGGAACAAGGAACGGGAAGCGGCGGGAAATGGTCTGCCGCTTTTTCCGGTTTCGGGATTAAGAATTCCTAAAATCTCTGATTTTTGCGAAAAGCGAAACGAAAATGCCCAAACTCGCTTCGCTCAGACAGT
>CAJUPI010000048.1 GCA_910588125.1 uncultured Lachnospiraceae bacterium | reverse complement strand
ACATTGAAAAATATGGCTATTAAAAATGTCGATTTTTAATAGCCGTAGTAATAGTATATATTTTAAGATTATAAATGTCAATAGTATACGTTAATGTTTTGCATGAAAATCATCATAATTTCGTAAGAATTTCTGTTACCAAATCCTGAGGATATCTTCCACAACCGAGTTGAACAGAAAAGCAAAATATGTTACTATTACCTGAAACAGGAAAGGCGGTCCCCCTCCATGGCTTCTTCTCTCACCACAGACAGCAAAAACGACTTTTCAAAAGGAAGCATCATCAAAAATATCCTTGGACTGGCCCTGCCCATGACGCTGGCCCAGCTAATCAATGTCCTCTATAATATTGTTGACCGGATTTATATCGGGCGAATCCCCAACAACGCCACGATGGCGCTCACCGGACTGGGACTTTGCCTCCCCATTATCTCCATGGTAATTGCCTTTGCCAACCTTTTTGGCATGGGAGGCGCGCCCTTGTGTTCCATCCAGCGGGGACGGGGCAATGAAGAGGAAGCCGAATTTATCATGGGCAATTCTTTTATTCTGATGGTATTCTGCGGCCTGGCCCTGACTGTCCTGGGCCTCATTTTCAGGCGTCCGATGCTTTATTTGTTCGGTGCCTCCGACGCCACGATATCCTATGCGGATTCCTATATCACGATTTATCTGTTCGGCAGCACTTTTGTGATGATCGGGCTGGGCATGAACAGCTTTATCAATTCTCAGGGCTTTGGAAAAATTGGCATGCTGACGGTGCTGCTCGGAGCCGTCGCCAACCTGGTCTTGGACCCCCTGTTCATTTTTGTCCTGGATCTCGGTGTCCAGGGAGCGGCCTGGGCCACGATTCTGTCCCAGGGAATTTCCGCCCTGTGGATCCTCCGGTTTTTAACTGGTGATAAGGCGATTTTAAAACTAAGGAAAGATGCCTTTCGCCTAAAACGGCAGCGTGTTCTGGACATTATCGGGCTGGGGCTTTCCGGCTTTACCATGTCCATCACCAACAGCCTGGTCCAAATCATGTATAATGCCAGCCTGGGCCGTTTCGGTGGTGATGTGTATATTGGCATCATGACTGTGATCAACTCGGTCCGGGAGGTTATCTCCCTTCCAATCAGCGGCCTTACCCACAGCGCCCAGCCGGTTATGGGCTATAATTATGGGGCGGAACAATATGGCAGAGTCAAGCAGGCAATTATCTTCATGTCTGTGGTATCCATCTCCTATACCTCTGTGATGTGGGGACTGGTCCATGGCTTTCCCGAATTCTTTATCCGCATTTTTAACCATGAGGGAGATTTGGTGGCAGCAGGCATTCCCGCCATGCAGATTTATTATTTCGGCTTTTTTATGATGTCCCTGCAATTTGCCGGACAATCTGTATTCGTCGCTTTGGGGAAATCAAAAAATGCGATGTTTTTCTCAGTTTTCCGCAAGATCATCATTGTAATTCCACTCATTATAATCCTGCCCCATCTCGTTCAGCCTGGCGTCAATGGGATCTTTATGGCAGAACCCGTTTCCAACTTTTTAGGAGGACTGGCCTGTTTTGGGACAATGTTAGCCACCGTCTGGCCGGAGCTGGGCAAAGAAAAATCAAAGAGGAGCTAAACCAATGACCGAACAAACACCCAAAAAAGAACTGCCGGCCTGCCCGGTCGAAACCACCTTAACCTTGATTGGCGACAAATGGAAGGTCCTGATTCTCCGGGATCTGCTGCCAGGAACCAAACGCTTCGGCGAACTGAAAAAATCTATCAGCGGCGTGTCCCAGAAGGTGCTGACCGCACAATTGCGCTCTATGGAAAGCAGCGGCCTTCTTTACCGTACCGTATATCCGGAGGTTCCCCCAAAAGTGGAATATTCCCTTACCAAGCTCGGCCAAAGCTTAAAGCCTATTCTGGATGCCATGGGGAGCTGGGGCGAAGAATACAAAGAATCTATCAAAAGGGCAGAAAAATGAAGGCCAAGAAATGAGGGAGGCAGCAAACAATGGCAATCATCGGAATTGATCTGGGAACTACCAACAGCCTGGCATGCATTTGTCAGGATGGAAAATCGATCCGCATCCCCAATTCACTGGGACAGGCTCTGACCCCCAGCGCCGTCAGCATTGATGACGACGGCAAAATTCTTGTAGGAGCCGTGGCAAAGGAACGGCTCATCTCCCACCCGTCCGCCTCCGCCGCTTCTTTCAAACGCTATATGGGGACCAATAAAGTATTTTTACTGGCCGGGCAGTCATTCACGCCTCAGGAACTATCTTCCTTTATCTTGCGGCAACTTAAAGAGGATGCCGAACGCTTCTTAGGAGAGAAAGTAACGGAGGCTGTTATCAGCGTTCCGGCATATTTTAATGACCATCAGCGATATGCCACCAAAGAAGCCGGAAGGCTGGCTGGCCTGCATGTCGAACGTCTTGTCAATGAGCCTTCCGCCGCTGCCCTGGCTGCCAGCCAGATAAGCGGTAAGGAGGAGGGCTGCTATCTGGTTTTTGACTTTGGAGGCGGGACTTTAGATGTCTCCGTTGTCGATTATTTTGACAATGTGATCGAAATCATTGCCGTGAGCGGTGACAACCATTTAGGCGGCGATGATTTCGATGCGATCATCGCCCGCAGATTCTGTTCCCTACAGCAGATGGACTACAATCACCTGGATCCCATCCAACAGGCTTCGCTCCTTAGGCTGGCGGAAGATTGTAAAAAGCAGCTGACCAGCCAAAGCCAGGCGGAGCTTGTCTGGGAGGCCGGGGGCAAAAGCATAGCGCTGACCAATATTGAGCTGGCCCGGCTCTGCCAGGGGATTTTTGATCGAATCCGTCAGGTAATCACCAATGCACTGCGAGACAGCAGCCGGCTCATGGCAGATATTGATGAAATCGTCTTAGTAGGCGGTTCCTCCAAAATGCCGGTTGTCTCCTTGTACCTGCAGAACTTTTTCCAGAGAAAACCCTGTATGATTGGCTCGCCGGATGAAATCGTCGCTGTCGGCGCCGGAATCTATGCCGGAATCAAAGAACGCAGGCAAGACATCCGGGATCTCGTCCTGACAGATATCTGCCCTTTTACCCTGGGAACGAACGTGGTAAACCATGCGGACGCAAATAAGCCGATTCTCTCGCCTCTCATTGAGCGGAACAGCATTCTTCCCTGCTCAAAAACAGGCCATTTTACCAATGTTTATGATGGACAGACCCACATTTCTGTCGGAATCTTCCAGGGAGAGGCTTATTATTGCCACGACAACATCAAGCTGGGCTCCATAGAGATGGATATCTTGCCGGTTCCTGCCAATCATGCGGATATTGAGGTATGCTTCTCCTATGATATCAATGGGATTCTGGAGGTTGAGGTGACAGACCATCAAAAAAAGCAGGTAAAGAAAAAAGTGCTGACCAGCGATCGTTTCCGAATGTCAGACGCCGAACTCAACGAACGGCTGGAAGCACTGCAGGCCTACAAGCTGATGCCGCCCGGCGGAATCCGGACCCGGTTGGCCTTAGCCAGAGGCGAGCGGCTGTTTGCTCAGCTTCTCGGCCCGAGACGGCAGCAGGTTGCCGATGCGATCCAGCAGCTTCAAAATGCCATCCGGACTCAAAATGATCAGCAAATCATCAATTACCTGCGAATCACTGAAAAATTATTTGACCACTTAGAGGGCCTATAGACTGTTCCAAAGCCATTAAGTTTAATTCTAATCAGAGATTTTAGGAATTCTTGATTCCGAAACCGGAAAAAACAACAGGCCATTTCCGGCCTCTTTCCGCTCCTTTTTCCATGGCGTACCTTCTGAGAAAATCAACTTAATGACATTGGGTATTTGACCCTCGCGGAAATAAAAAGAAAGGAATACCTGCTCTGCATGAACATATGGGAAATACTGGACATTTCACCCACCACTGACAGAAAAACCATAAAAAAAGCATATGCTGCCCAAAGTAAAATATTTCATCCAGAAGAAAAACCAGAAGAATTTGAACGGCTCTATCAAGCCTATCAGGAAGCGCTTGCCTATGCGAAAAACGCATCCCTGGAGCATTCGGAATCCGCTGCGGAAAGCCTAAGCCAGCAGAAAAATTCCCGGCAACCAGAGCCCTCTCAGCAACCGGACGAGCTTCAACTGCCAAGGGATTTCCCGCAACAAGAAGACTTGCCACAGCCGGAGGATTCCCCGGAGCTTCTCTCCTATTTTGCCAACAATCAAAAAAGGCAGCAAAAACTCCTTGATACCTTCCAAAAACACTGGGAAGAAACCCAAAGCCCTTACAAAAACCCACAGGTACTTGCATGGTGGCGGGATTATCTGTCCTCGGAAGATTTTCAGGATATTCGATGGGATCCCCGGATTGTGCAATTTCTCACCCAAAATATCGACCGCAAATTTTACTATGGCGGCGATGAAATGAAGCTGCTTTTCTGGGACGCCTATGGCTTTCAGGAATATGAAGAAGCAGAAAGAGAATACCAGGGAGACCTGCAAAAGCTTTGGAAATGCCTCTATCAGGCGTTGGAACATCAAAAAAAGGCGCTTCTGGCCGCGCAACAGCAGCTTTTATATGAGAAAAAGCAACGGTTTTACCAAAAACTGCTGGTGGCAGGTATTCTCTTTATCTGCCTGCTGATTCCCATGGATATTTTATATAAGAGAGAAGGCGGCCGTCAATATCTTATCCAATACATGAAAAAACAATATCCAGGAACCGAATTTTCCAGCCCCAGGAAAACAGAAAAGCTGGCAAGCGGAAAATTCCGCTACACTCTTCACGCATTTTCCCACCCTGAGCTTCTGATCACGGCTGATGTGACATATCTGGAAAACGACCGTTCCTACCAAGTAAGCGAGGATTATAGCCCACTGCTTTTAGAATATTATGCCGATCAATACGGTCTGGCCTGCGGAAAAACCGAATATGGCAGCTACCAGAGAAAACAATGCGGTATCCTGTATTACCCGGATATGGAAAAGGCCGGCGCTTTCTGTGAAACGGTGAGCCGAATGTTCCGGGAACAAGAAGAATTAAATCATCTCACTCCGGTCGGAATCTGTGGGGAAAATCTTTTATTTCCCCATGTCCTCCTGCAAGGCGGAGTATATGGCTTTTCCTTTCCTGAGCCTCAATTTTATGAGCCCTGGACTATGGATACGGACGAACTGGAAACACGGCTTTTAGAAGCACGCATGATCTATATGTTCCAATATGAGCCCTGGAATCTGACCCTGCAGCAATATGAAAAGTGGGGGCCGGCCTACGAAAAGCTTTGTGAACAATGGCAGGAATATAAAGGCACCTGGTATACCATACGACGTGACGGCACCGATGAGATTCTCTGCCAGCTCTATCTTCCCATCTACCGTTATGTAAATTCCTATACCCGGTTCGGCGACTATTCTCTGCCAAATTATATTCAGGAAATGACTGTCGGCAGCGCTTATTATTATCTGTTAGGCCGGGGCGCAAAGGTAACGGTCAATGAGGACGGCAGCGGCTTCTCTGTCGAATTCCAGGGGAATACCGGACATTGGGGGGACGAACCGGCAGTAACGTTTCATGAGCTGGATAGTTGGTATTAAATGGTATTTTGGCTCCTATGATACATCGATTGTTTTGTATCTCATGCACAGGGTATTGGGGAAAGGGGTTATTACCTTTTCTCTATACATTTGTAAGCGACAATAGTAACGGTTCCCTTGCCGGGATATCTCTTTATTTTGTATTTTTCCGGGAAATCCTTTATTAAATCTGGCAATTTAGTATAACCAAATGTTCTTGCATCAAAATCAGGTTTGGCTCTTTTTATATATGCTCCGGCGGCGCTTACATTAACATAACCTTCATCATCCTGATACGTATCTGCTGCAATTTTTAATAAATTATGTATGGCGTCAATATTTTGACTTTCTTCCCTTATAGCTTTCGTTTCTTTGCTTTTTGTTTTATGTTCAAATGCTATATTATCGTTTTGTGATTCCGTTACTTTGCCGGATATGTTCTCTAAAAAAACAAATTCATCACAACTATTTTTGAATGATTCTGGAGTTTTCTGTTCCCCCACACCCATTACGTAAACTCCTGATTCATGCAAATTTATTGCCAGTGGTGTATAGTCGCTGTCACTTGCCACAATAACAAATGCATCATACAAACCTTTATGTAACAAATTCACTGCATCAATTACCAATGCTATATCCGTAGCATTTTTCCCCGAAACATAATCGAACTGCTGCTCAGCTTTTATGGCCAAACGTTTTAATTCATTTTCCCAATTTTTCAGAGTCTCCTTTTTCCAGTTTCCATAAGCCCTTTTTACCACGATACGTCCATGTTTAGAAACCTCTCGTATCACATCTTCCAGTTTTGATAGCTGAGTATTATCTGCATCAATTAAAACTGCTATTTTTTCTAAATTATCCATAATATCCTTTCACAAAATCAATAAATCCTGCAATCCTTTCAAGTATTATTCTCCCGTCTTCCCAATTATGAAGAATAATTATCAGGTAAATCATAAATATAAAAAGCACCGCAAATCCTTGATTTTCAATAAAATCTTGAATTTACGGTGTTTTAGTGGAGCTGAGGGGAATCGAACCCCTGTCCGAAAATCAATTCCCTGTTCTTCTACTATCATAGTCCGTTCTTTCGCATTCCCTCTGCCATACGGGAACAGACACCCTTATGGCTTCAGTAGCTTCATCATACGCCCGTATACGCAAAGCTTAATATACGTCGTTTCTCACAAAGTCGATGCCAGATTCTTAATGTGTGAGTGCACTAAGGCTGACAGCAGCAATTAAGCTGCGTATGCTAAATTATCTTCAGCGTTTAATTTTAATTTTGCCGTTTCACGCACCGCATGCGGATAGCTTCACCAGCTGCATGACCCCCGTCGAAACCAGTACAACCCCTTACTGGATCACCACGACTGAATGGTATCTTTCATTTTATCACCCTGGCAAACAATTGTCAACAGAATTTTTCCTTGCTTTTCCCTGCTATTTACTGCCAGTACACAGCCGTGGAGGAAAAAGATCCTGACAGGCTTCGCTGTCCCCCTCCTCCCTCCAAGGCGTACCTTTCAAAAAATATCCCAACCCCCTCAGCGAATCTTGAACTCCTTAATTCACTAAGGTGGGGACGTCCTTACATAATCTTGCGAATCCAGCCCTCCGGCGCCTTAACAGTACCCATCTGAATCCCGGTCAAGGTATCATACAGCTTTTTCGTGATCTCACCCATCTCATTCATACCACTGGCAAAGCAGATCTCTTTTCCGTGATCCACAATCTTACCTACCGGGGAGATCACCGCTGCCGTGCCGCACAGTCCGCACTCAGCAAAGTCAGCTAACTCTGACAGCTTCACCGGGCGCTGTGTCACCTTCAGTCCGAGATAATGCTCTGCCACATATACCAGGGAACGGCGGGTAATGGATGGCAAAATGGAATGGGACTGAGGAGTCACCACTTCATGATCTCTGGTGATAAACAAAAAGTTGGCGCCGCCGGTCTCCTCCACATAAGTACGGGTTGCAGAATCCGGAAACAGGTTCTCATCATAGCCTGCTTCGTGAGCCAGGACCGAAGCATGAAGGCTCATCGCATAGTTTAGCCCAGCCTTGATATGGCCAGTACCATGAGGCGCTGCCCGGTCAAAATCACTGACACAGAGGGTCAGGGGTTTTGCCCCTCCTTTAAAATACGGGCCGACCGGGGTTCCAAACAGACGAAACTGGTATTCTGCCGACGGCTTTACCCCAATCACCGGTCCGGATGCGAACATATACGGACGCAGATATAACGTCGCCCCGCTGCCATACGGCGGTACCCAGGCATAATTGGCACGGACCACCTGATCCACTGCTTCCAGAAATCTCTCTTTGGGAAATGGCGGCATCTCCAGCCAGGCCGCCGAATCCATCATCCGCTCAGCGTTCAAATCCGGGCGAAAGGTAACTACGCTGCCATCTGCCGTCGTATATGCTTTCAGGCCCTCAAAGCATTCCTGACAATACTGCAAAATGCCTGCACATTCATTTAACGCAATATTGGAATCAGAGGTCAGCTCCCCCTCGCTCCACTCCCCATCCTTATAGTTTGCCACATAACGCTTATCGGTGACCATATAACTAAAACCGATATTGCTCCAATCCAGATTCTTCTTTTCCATAAATTTGCCTCCATTCTGGTCAGTTCCCAATTCTTTGAAACCCATTATAGTCTTATTGTTCGACAAAATCAAGAACCGCCGGCAAATTTTTCATATCCATCCGGAATGGCTGCTATAACTTATGTACCGGCACCTTTGGGATACTTCTTACTCTCTCAGCTTCGCCATCGGATCCTTTCCCAGAATCCCCGGCTCTGTCATCGTATAAGGATCGAGAATCGTGTTTAACTGCTCCTCATCCATCAATCCCCGCTCCAGGATCAGATCCCGCACCGATCGTCCGGTCCGCAGAGCTTCTTTGGCGATATTCGAAGCCGGCTCATAACCCACATAGGGGCAGATTGCCGTGATAATCCCAATACTTTCCTCCACCATCCGACGGCAATGCTCCTCGTTTGCCGTGATCCCCACGATACAATTGTCAATCAGCGTCTTTACTGCAAAGGTCAGCGTCTCGATCGACTGAAACAGATTATAGAAAATGATTGGCTCGAAGGCATTCAGCTCTAGCTGCCCTGCCTCTGCTGCCATCGTGATCGTCACATCATTGCCGATGATATTAAAAGCCACCTGGTTTACTACTTCCGGAATCACCGGATTAATCTTGCCTGGCATGATGGAAGAGCCATTCTGTCTGGCCGGAAGATTAATCTCTCCAAAACCGGTGCGCGGGCCGGAGGACATCAGGCGAAGATCATTGGACATCTTGGACAGGTTGATGGCGCAGCTCTTCACGATACCGGAAACGCTGGCATAGCTGTCAAGATTCTGTGTGGCATCAATCATATCATACGATTGCACCAGATCCTGACCCGTCAGGGTGGACATATTTTTAACCACCCGCTTAAAATACTGTACGTCGGCGTTCAGGCCGGTTCCGATCGCAGTCCCGCCCAGGTTTAAGCTCTTTATCTCCTCCTTTGCGTTGTCAAAACGCCGGATATCCCGCCGGATCGCCGAGGCATAGGCATGAAATTCCTGTCCTAGGCGGATCGGCACCGCATCCTGCAACTGGGTCCTTCCCATTTTGATAACGGAGTCAAATTCTTTGGATTTCTCCATCAATGCCGCTTCCAGACGATGCAGCTGTTCCTGGGCCTTACTTATCAGCTTGAGCACCGCCATCTTCCCGCAGGATGGAAATACATCATTCGTGGATTGTCCGAAATTCACATGATCATTCGGGTTTACCACACGGTAATCTCCCTTCTGGCCACCGAGGATTTCAATCGCTCGATTGGCAATCACCTCGTTGGCGTTCATATTCAATGAGGTTCCTGCGCCCCCCTGAATGGGATCTACGATAAACTGATCGTGCCACTTTCCGGAAATGATCTCGTCGCACGCCTGCACAATCGCGTTTACAATCCGCTTATCCAGCTCCCCCACCTCAAAATTGGTAATTGCCGCCGCCTTTTTTATCTGGGCCACACTGTTAATCATCTCCGGGTGCATCTTCAGCCCCGTAATATAAAAATTCTCATAAGCGCGAAGAGTCTGTATCCCATAATAAACCTCTGCCGGCACTTCCTTTTCTCCGATCGCATCATGCTCCAGGCGGTATTTTCTCTCTTCCATCCTGCTTCCTCCCTTCTCATGCTCTTGACTTGAGTATAATTCTCCTTTACAATATTTTCAAATACTTATCAGTCCATACTTATTATAGATAATTATCTATAGGAGGCCGCCATGTTTCAGGGAATGCACTACGTTTATGAAGTCTATAAGGAAATGAGCTTCTCGAAAGCCGCCAAAAATCTTTATATCAGCCAGCCTTCTTTGAGCGCTGCGATCAAAAAGGTAGAGCAGCGCATCGGCTTTCCTATCTTTGACCGCAGCTCCACACCGGTCCAGCTGACCGATCTGGGTAAAGAATATATCCGTTCGATCGAAATTATCATGGATGTGGAGAGCAGCTTTCAGAATTATGTACAAGACGTGCAGGATATGAGGGTCGGCTCCCTTGCCATTGGCGGAACCAATCTGTTCGCCTCCTATGTCCTCCCGCCGCTTTTATCCCGCTTCAGCGAACAATATCCCCATATCCGCGTCAATCTGGTGGAGGCCAATACCACCGAACTGACCGAAAAGCTGTTTTCTGGCACGTTGGATCTGCTGATTGACAATCAGACCATGGATCCTGTCATCTATGAGAAGCGCTTTTTTTGTGAAGAACATTTGCTGCTGGCTGTCCCGTCCCAGTTTATTTCCAATAAACCCATTCGCAATTATGCCTTGTCGGCCTCGGATGTCCGCCAAGGACGGCATCTTAGTTCCCAGGTTCTGCCGATCCCGCTGGATTTTTTTCAAAATGAGCCGTTTTTACTCCTGAAATCCGGCAATAATACCCGGACACGGGCCGACAGAATCTGCCATAACGCCCGTTTTACTCCCCGCGTCAAACTGGAGCTGGAACAGCAAATCACTGCCTATAACCTCTCCCGCTATGGCATGGGCATCTCCTTTTGCGGAGATACCCTAATCTGCCATGTCCCGGAGGATCAAAATCTGGTCTATTACAAGCTGGATAACCAGGACGCCATCCGGGAGGTGAATTTTTATTTTAAAAGGAATCGATATATGACGAAAATCATCACAGAATTTCTGAACCTGATTTAAGACTTGGCAAGACAGGCAGCAGGCATTACCGCAGCTTCTCCTTGTAATCCCGCTCTACCTCCCGCCGCTGATCCTTCTTGGCAATATCCGCCCGCTTATCATAAAGCTTTTTTCCTCGCGCCAGGCCGATCTCCACCTTCACCAGGCTTCCCTTAAAATATACCTGCAATGGCACCAGCGTCAGCCCTTTTTCCCGAATCCTGCCTTCCAGCCGGTTAATCTCTTGCCGGTGCATCAAAAGCTTCTTGGCCCTCAATGGATCCTTGTTGAAAATATTGCCTTTTTCATAGGGATTGACATGCATGCCAAAAACATACACCTCCCCCTTCTCAATCCGCACAAAAGCTTCCTTGATACTGCATTTTCCGGAACGGATCGATTTCACCTCTGTGCCAAACAGCTCAATCCCACACTCAAATTTCTCATCAATAAAATAATCATGGTATGCCTTCTTATTGTTGGCAACCAACTTAATGCTGTCCTTCAATGTTTCCTTTCCCTCCCTGTTTTCCCGCTCGCTTTTTCTCACACATGCACTAAAAAGCCATCTGCACCGGGCTCTTATTCGTCCGCTACTACAAAATCAACTGTCCGGTTCATCCGGTCCGTCCCGGATACCGACACCCGCAGCTTCTGTCCCAGCCGATAGCTTCTGCCGCTGTCCTCCCCGCGCAGTTCCATCTGCTCTTCGTCAAACACATAGAAATCGTCCTTCAGCTCATTGACCGAGACCATCCCCTCCACCGTATTGGGCAATTCCACATAAAACCCCCGGTTAGTGATGCCGGAAATGACTCCCTCAAACACTTGGCCGATCCGTCCTGCCATATACTCGCACTTTTTCAGCTTCACAGTCTCACGCTCTGCTTCTTCGGCCCGCCGTTCCATCGCAGAGCACTGCACGGCAATTCCCATCATAATCTTATGATAATGGGCCAAACGCTCTTCTGTCAAGCCGCCGTGAAGGTTTTCTTTTATGATCCGGTGAATCTGCAGATCCGGATAGCGCCGGATCGGAGAAGTAAAATGAGTATAATACCGGGCAGCCAGGCCAAAATGCCCCGTACACATGGGAGTATACTTTGCCTGCTTCATCGAGCGCAGCGTCAGCCGGCTAATCAGCGCCTCCTCCTCGCTGCCTTCAATTCTGACAAGCAGCTTCTGCAGCTCTCCCGGATGAATCTCACCATGCTGAAAATGGATTGCATAGCCAAAATTATGAATAAACATACCTAACCGCTTCATTTTCTCCGGATCCGGGTTGTCATGAGTGCGATATAAAAACGGCAGATCCTGCCAAAAGTAATCCTCAGCGATCGTTTCATTGGCTATCAACATAAAATCCTCAATAATCTTAGTCGCCGCATTGCGGTCGTAAGGTTTAACCTCTAAAGGGGCCCCCTTATCATCCAACACTATCTTGGTCTCCGGAAAATCAAAATCGATCGAACCGCGGGCTTTTCGTTTTTCCCGCAAAATATCTGCCAGCTCTTTCATCCGGTCGAACATTGCCACATAATCCTCATACTCCTCCATCATGGCCGGATCCCGATCCGTGACGATGGCATTGACAATTGTGTAAGTCATCCGCCGATCCACCCGGATCACGGTTTCTGCAATCTCGTGCCCGATCACTTTTCCCTGCAAATCGATATCCATGATACAGCTCAACGCCAGGCGATCCGTCCCCGCATTTAATGAACAGATCCCATTGGACAGCCGGTGAGGCAGCATGGGGATCACCCGATCCACCAGATACACACTGGTCCCTCGCTTCAGCGCTTCCTCATCTAAAGGGCTTCCTTCTGTCACATAATGGGTCACATCCGCGATGTGAACTCCCAGCCGGTAACCAAAATCCTCCCGGCTGATAGTGATGGCATCATCCAAATCCTTGGCATCCTCCCCGTCTATGGTCACGGTCTGCCAGTCCCGCAGATCCTTACGACCCACAAGCTCGCTTTCTGCCACTGCTTCTTCTATCTGCGCCGCCTGTCTCATCGCCAAATCCGGGAACTCCTCCGGCAAATCATAGGCACATACCAGAGAAAGGATGTCGATCCCCGGATCATTGGCATGGCCCAAAATCTCCGTGATCCTTCCCTCCGGGCTCCTGCCGCCAGTCCCGTCTGAGCCTTTGGGCGCTCTGCCATAATCAGTGATTTCCACCACCACCTTATGCCCGCTCACAGCGCCCAAGTCCTTTCCCTGCGGTATGAAAATATCCTGTCCCAGCTTCCGGTTATCCGGCACTACAAATCCGTAGCTTTTGCTTTTCTGGTAATAGCCCACCACGGCCCGGTTGGCCCGTTCCAGCACCCGCGTCACCACTCCTTCTGCCCGGCGCTCTTGTCTTGGAAGCTCCACGCAGATCTGCACCCGATCTCCGTGCATGGCGCCTCCTGCCTTATCTGCCGGGATGAACACATCCTGCTGCCATCCCTCGATTGACACAAAACCAAATCCTCTGGCTGTTCCAGCATATATTCCTGTCAGCACAGAGGCTTGGGGAATACTGTATTTCCCCCGTTTGGACAATGACAGCTTCCCCTCTGCCACCAGCACATCCAATACCTCCGCCAGCTCTTCGCGCCGTTCCTTTGGCACATCCAGCAGAATGGCCAGTTCTTTCAGCTTCATCGGCACATACGACGGGGCTTTCATCACGGTTAGCAATTGTTCTTTTCGCTCTTTCATCAAATTCTCCAAAAAATCACCTCTTTCCAAACAGAAAAAAGCACCCTTTCATCAAGAGTGCCTTATCTACCGTAGCAGGAAACCCGGCCGCCGTCCCGGCAGCCTTGTACAGACATGGCATCGCCCGTTTTACAGGATATTCAAAACCAATGCCAATACCATAAATAAAACCGCAGCCGCCTTCGTGAACTTTTCCAGGGTTCCTTCCATGGAACGTCCCTTATTCTTGCCCCAGTAGCTGTCAGCCATACCGCTGATAGAACCAAGACCTGCGGATTTCCCTTCCTGAAGTAAGATAATCACAATCAATGCCAGGCAAATAAGCACGAAAATCACCGATAAAATTATTTTCAGCATATTCATACACCTCCTAATAGTCAAACACCATTAGTCTAGCATAGATTGGGGGAAATGACAAGTTTTTTCCTTAATTTTTCTGTAACTGCTCTTCAATCCGCAAAAGCTGGTTGTATTTTGCCACTCTCTCGGAACGGCAGGGCGCTCCGGTCTTAATCTGGCCGCTATTGACTGCTACTGCCAAATCCGCAATAAAAGTATCCTCCGTCTCTCCGGAGCGATGGGAGATCACTGCTGTATAGCCGGCGCTCTTTGCCATTTCGATAGCCTCCAGGCTCTCAGTCAATGTGCCGATCTGATTCACCTTAACAAGAATCGAATTTCCCGCCCCTTCTTCAATCCCCCGTTTGAGCCGTCTGGTATTGGTGACGAACAAATCATCACCCACCAGCTGTATCCTGCCGCCCAGTGTTTTTGTCAACAGCTTCCATCCTTCCCAGTCCTCCTCCTGTAATCCGTCCTCAATCGAACAGATCGGGTACTGTTCTACCAGGCGGCGGAAATATTCCACCATCTCTTTTGCTGTCCGTCTTACTGCGTGGCCGCTCTTTTTGCTCTCTCCGGGAAAGCTATACATTCCGCTTTCTTCATCATACAACTCACTGGCCGCCGCATCAATGGCAATCATAAAATCAGCTCCCGGCTCATAACCGCTCTTTTTTACGGCATCTACCAGGTAGGAAAGAACCTCTTCCGAATTTTTCAAATCCGGGGCAAATCCGCCCTCATCCCCCACCGCCGTGCTATATCCGTCTGCTTTTAATAGGCTTTTCAGGGTCTGATATACCTCTGAACACATCAAAAGCCCGTCAGAAAAGGACTTTGCCCCCACCGGCATGATCATAAACTCCTGCAAATCCACTGTGTTATCTGCATGGACGCCGCCATTCAAAACATTCATCATCGGTACTGGCAGAGTCCTCGCATTGACCCCGCCCAGATACCGGTAAAGCGGGATCCCCTGCTGAGCGGCACACGCCCGCGCCACTGCCAGAGATGCCCCCAGTATGGCATTGGCTCCCAGCCGGGATTTATTTTCTGTGCCGTCTGCCTCCCGCAAAAGCCGATCTATCCTTGCCTGTTCAAACGCATCCTCAAACATCAAGGCCTCTGCCAGCACGGTATTGACTGCTTCCACGGCTTTTCTGACTCCCTTTCCGTGATAGCGGGTTCCGCCGTCCCGCAGCTCCACAGCTTCATATTTACCGGTGGAAGCTCCGGACGGTACGGCAGCCCGTCCCACAGCGCCGCCTTCCAGACGTACTTCTACTTCCAGCGTGGGATTCCCCCGGGAATCCAGAATTTCTCTCGCATATATTCCTGTAATCTCAAATGCTCCATACATAAAAGCAGCCTCCTTACTTTCATTTCTCTGTACTGTAAGGATGGCCGCTTTTATGATTTCCTATACACGTCTTCTGCTAAGCCCTCAGTTCAATTCCCATCCCCTGCAGGCCGTTGAGGATCTTCTTCATAATAGCATTGACTTCATCATCCGTCAACGTGTGATCCTTAGCGCGGAAGGTAATAGAATACGCCACTGATTTGTATCCCGCCAGGATCTGAGAACCCTCATAAATATCAAACAACTGATAGCTCTCCAGCATTTTACCGCCGCGCTGCGCCAAAATATCCTCGATCTGGCCTACCAGAATTTCTTTGGGCACTACCATGCTGATATCCCGGGTAACTGCCGGATATTTGGCGATCCCGGTATATTTCCGATCGAAAGCGGCAAACGGAATCACAGACGGCATATCTAACACTGCCACATAGGTGCGCTCACCAAGCTTATAATTATCTGCCACTTCCGGATGGATCTCTCCTAAATATCCCACCACCTGCTTCTCATACACTATATCCGCTTTTCTGCCCGGATGCAGATAAGGACGTTGGCAGGCGGGATCATAATGAACCTTTTTCACCATTCCCAGCTTGTCAAACAGCTCCTCTACCACACCTTTCATCGTGTAGAAATCTCCCTCGCCATACATCCCCAGGGTAAATTGCATCCGCTCATCCGGAAGCTCCGCCAGCGGCAATACCTTCGGCAGATAGATATTGGCCAGCTCATAAAGCTTTACATCTTTATTTCTTCTATTATAATTGGTAGACAGAGACGTCAAAAGCCCATTCAGCGGAGAAGTACGCATAATACTGAAATCTTCTCCGAGAGGATTTAAGATCGTCACCACCTGGCGAAGCTTGTCATCCTGTGGCAGCAGCAGCCGGTCAAATACTTTCGGGCTCTCAAAAGAGTAGGTCATACTCTGGCTGAACCCGGAAAATTCCGCCACTTCCCGGGCAATCTCCTCAATCCGCAGCTTATATGACAATTTGCCGGTAGTGGCTTCCCCGGATGGCAGAGTAGTGGGGATATTATCATAACCATAAAATCTCGCCACTTCCTCGGCAATATCTGCCAGACAATTCAAATCCTGCCGGAAAGTAGGCGCTATCACTTCCTGCGTTTCCTCATCAAATCCCAGCTCCAGCATCTTAAAATACGCTTTCATATCTTCCGCGGCAATCTCTGTTCCCAACAGATGATTGATCTGGGCGGCATCAAACTTCACCCGCACTGGTTGCCGTTTCTCCGGGTAGATATCCAAAATACCGCCTACCACTTCTCCTGCCCCTAACTCTTCCACCAGCTGACAGGCACGGTTAATCGCGGCCTCTGCATTGTTGGGATCCAGCCCCTTTTCAAATTTTCCGGAAGCATCTGTCCGCAGCCCCACCTTTTTCGAGGACAGGCGAATATTGGTCCCGTCAAAGCAGGCCGCCTCAAATACCATCGTTTTCACATCATCGGTAATCTTGGAATTCTCGCCCCCCATAATTCCGGCAATGCCCACTTCCTTTTCTCCGTCATGAATCATCAGCACTGTGTTGTCAAGCTTGCGGATCTGGCCGTCCAGCGTCTGAAATTCATCTCCGTCCTTCGCACACTTTACCACGATTTTATGGCCGCCAATCTGATCATAATCATAAGCGTGCATAGGTTGGCCATATTCTTCCATCACATAGTTCGTAATATCCACCAGGTTATTGATGGGACGGATACCACTGGCAGCCAAACGGCGCTGCATCCATTCCGGGGAGGGAGCCAGCTTAATATTCCTGACCATCCGGGCGCAATAGCGGGGACAAAGCTTTGTATTTTCCACCTCCACGGTCAGATAGTCATGAATGTCCTCCTGGTTTCCGGTCTCTGCCACCGCCGGAGGATAAAACTGCTTGCCAAATGTAGCAGCGGCTTCTCTTGCCAGGCCCACCACACTATAGCAATCCACCCGGTTTGAGGTGATTTCATACTCAAAAACCACGTCATGCAAGCCCAATATCTGAACGGCATCCGCACCTACCGGCACATTCTCCGGCAGAATATAAATCCCCAGCTCCGGAGCATCCGGATACATTTCCCGGGAAGAGCCCAGCTCCTCGATCGAACACATCATCCCCTGTGATTCGATTCCCCGCAGTTTTCCCGCTTTGATCCGGATCCCTGCTTCCGGCAGCGGGCCTCCGTCATGGCCGCCCGCCACTTTACCGCCGTCCAGCACAACAGGGACCTTATCCCCTTCTTTTACATTCGGCGCTCCAGTGACAATCTGAATCGTTCCTGTACCGATATCCACCTGACAGATAATCAGCTTGTCTGCATCCGGATGACGTTCAATCTTTGTAATCTGGCCCACGACAATCTTCTCCAGATTTTTATCCAGGCATTGATAGCCTTCTACCTTACTTCCGGACATCGTCATGGCATCGGTATACTCCTGCGCGCTGACCTCCAGATCCGGAACATATGCTTTAATCCATGATAATGCAGTATTCATATAATGTTCTCCTCCTTGCCTATCAAAACTGCTTCAGGAACCGGATATCATTCTCATAGAGCAGCCTCATATCATCAATCTCATATTTGAGCAGTGCAATTCTCTCCAATCCTACGCCAAAGGCAAAACCGGTATATTCCTCCGGATCAATACCACACATTTCCAGCACATGAGGATGAACCATGCCGCAGCCCAAAATCTCAATCCAGCCGGAGCCTTTGCAAAAGCGGCAGCCTTTGCCGCCACATTTAAAGCAGCTCACATCCACCTCTGCACTTGGTTCTGTGAAAGGAAAATGATGGGGACGGAATTTTACCTTCGTCTCTTCTCCGAACATCTCTTTGGCGAACTCTGCTAACGTCCCCTTTAAGTCAGCAAAGGTGATATGCTTGTCAATCACCAATCCCTCTACCTGATGAAAGGACGGCGAGTGCGTGGCGTCCACCTCATCCGAACGGAAAACACGTCCCGGCGCAATCATGCGGATCGGCAGCTTCCCTTGTTCCATGGTCCGGGCCTGTACCGGGGATGTCTGGGAACGCAGGCAGATCTCCGGATTGATAAAGAAGGTATCCTGTTCGTCCCGTGCCGGATGATTCGGTGGAATATTAAGCTTCGTAAAATTATAGTCCTGATATTCTACTTCAGGCCCTTCCACCACCTCATAGCCCATGCCCACGAAAATTCTCTCCACCTCTTTGAGCGCTACCATGTTCGGATGGCTGTGTCCCACATTCGCCTTCTTTGCCGGCAAGGTCACATCTATGACCTCCCGCTTCAATTGTTCCTCACGGGCCTTTCTAGCCAGAACGGTCTTCGTCTCTTCCAGCTTAAGCTCAATCAGCGCCCTGACGTCATTGACCATCTGTCCCACCTTGGGACGATCCTCCGGCGCCACATTCTTCATATTTTTCAACACACTGGTCAACTGACCCTTCTTTCCCAGATAAGCTACTCGGATATCATTCAGCTTCTCCAGTGCATCGGACGCTTCGATCTGCTTAAGCGCTTCTGCCTTAATCTGCTCTAACTTCTCTTTCATATTTTCTCCTCTCTATAAAATAAAAAAGTATGTGTCCCATGGCTGAGTATTCTCAGAGTTAAACTTAATGGCATTGCCTCCCCTGGAAGATTTTTATTTTTTAGGACGCACTTTCCTATAGAATAAAAAACGCCCCTCTGCCATCCTTACCGGATCGCAAAGGGACGATTATTCACCGTGGTACCACCCTGATTCCCGCACAGGTTCCTCCCCGCGCAGGCACTTGTTCACGCTTAACGTGCGCAACCCGTCGCCGCCTACTCCGTCCCGATCCTTTTCCTGACTCAAATCGGACGCTTTCCGCTGCGCAGCTCCCATGGGAATTTCGTAAGATTATCGGAACTGAAAAGGGCTTACAGCCGGTGACCCTCTCTCTCTGACAGAAAATAATCCCCTACTTAACATGATCTCTGCTTTTTTCATTTACTGCAAAATCTATACTACATTCTAGCCATTTCCTGTAAAAATGTCAAGCACATTTTCGATTTCTTTTACGTGAAACATATGGTTAATTGGTGCAGGTCATACTAGTACATCGTTGCATTAATTCTCGAGTAATCAGTACTCGCTGTTTACTCCATTGCTGCGTTGTCGTCAGTCAACGATGCCACCGCATCGCCTCCTTCCTCCGCCTTGCACTGACGCAGACATCAAGCACGGATTACTTCAAGATTAATGCAACGATGTACTAGTACAGCAGCAGCCTCGCCGCAAACTCTTCATAAAAATCCCTCTCATCCGCAAACGGCCACAGATAAAAATCCCTCAGAATCCTCATGCACACGGCTCTCGCCTGTTCTCCGTCCGGTTCCTCTCCTATCTGTTCCTGCTGTTTCTTCAAAAAATCGTGCCATGCAAGTACAAACCGTTCATATCGGGAAAACTCCGGCACTCCCATCCACTTTTTCACCTTTACTTTTCCGCGGTTTTGCCGGCGGCATTCCTTCGTCTGCAAAAAATACCAAAACCTGTTTTCTTCATAAATACGTCCTAAAGGAAACAGACGGCAAAATCCCGGCCGGAAAGGATGAACAGAACAACGGCCTTCCTCATTTAAAAATCCGCACCGTTCCCTGTCCCCTGCCATCTTTAAATTCGGCAGAACCAATCCGTCCACCACATTCAACTCCAGCACGGAATTTAAAAGCAGCTCAAAGGTCGTAGAAAGCCCTTTTGTCAATTCCCGCACATCGTAAGGATCCAGAATCACGGAAGTCCCCATACCCTCACAACACGAAAAGCATCCCTGACATCCGCCACAGTCCACCCTTACCATATCATTTGCTTCATAACGCTTTCCATCCGAAATCT
Organism: uncultured Lachnospiraceae bacterium; assembly: GCA_910588125.1. Taxonomy (GTDB): domain Bacteria; phylum Bacillota; class Clostridia; order Lachnospirales; family Lachnospiraceae; genus Brotaphodocola. The sequence goes on along the minus strand of CAJUPI010000048.1, from coordinate 4,434 downwards.
CTGCCAGATCAATTTCCCGCCTCATATCGCTTATTTATTGAGCCGTTCCATCAGCTTTGACAAAGCGGCTTCATCTCCCACCAGCGTGACGTCGCTATGGAACTGCAGAATAGAAGCCGGAACCTTGGGGGTCACCGGTCCGCAAAATGCCTCTGCCACGATATCCGCTTTCCCTTCGCCGGAGACGAGGATCAGAATCTTCTTCGCCTGCATAATATTGCCAATGCCCATGGTATAAGCCTGCCGCGGGACATCCTCCTCTTTTTCAAAGAAGCGTTTGTTCGCCTCAATCGTACTGGCTGTCAAATCTACGCAATGCGTCTCTTTTTCAAAAATCGCTGCCGGTTCATTAAAACCGATATGGCCGTTATATCCCAATCCCAGGAGCTGCAAATCTACCGGCCCCTCCCGGCGGATGATGGCATTATATGCCGCACACGCTTTATCGCTGTCTTCCGCCAGCCCGTCCGGCACAAACGTGCGGCTCTTATCGATATTCACATGATCAAAAAAATTGGTATTCATAAAATAACGATAGCTCTGATCATTCTCCCCGGAAAGTCCCTTATACTCGTCCAGATTCACGGAAGTCACCTTCGAAAAATCCAGCTCTCCCGCCTCATAACGGCGAATCAACTCCCGATAAGTGCCCTCCGGAGAGGAGCCGGTAGCCAACCCCAGTACACTGTCCGGCTTCAAAATCACCTGCGCCCCAAGGATCCCTGCCGCACGGCGGCTCATCGCCTCATAATCTTTCTCACAATAAATCTTCATGCTGTAACCTCCTTTAATTTATCGCTTTTTTCTATTATAAAGGAAAGAAGGGATGCCCGTCAATGCCTACTGTCCATAATAGCACAGGAAACCCATGCTTTTTTACCCGTTTACAAATCATCCTTTTTTGATGTATACTGGGAACACTTAGTAGCGCTTTCTGTTAAGAGAAAAGGAGTTCGCAATGGATCAGAATCTTTCCCAATACCGCATATTCCATGCCGTAGCCCAGGCTGGCAATATCTCCAAAGCTGCCCGTGAACTGTATATCAGCCAACCCGCCATCAGTAAATCCATCAGCAAACTGGAAGACAGCCTAAGCACCACCCTGTTTATCCGCAATTCCCGCGGCGTTCAGCTGACGGAAGAAGGCAAGATCCTGTTTCGCCATACACAGGCTGCCTTTGAAGAGCTTGCTTATGGCGAGCAGGAGCTGCACCGCATCCGCGAATTCAACTTAGGGCATATCCGTATCGGCGTCAGCAATACTTTGTGCCGTTTTATCATGCTGCCTTATTTGAAGGGATTTATCGAGCAATATCCGCACATTAAAATAACGATTGAAAGTCAATCCAGCTCCCACACGCTTACCATGCTGGAACAACAACGCATTGACATCGGCCTCGTCGCCAAACCGGAAAATCCCAAAAATATAACGTTTTTTCCCATTATGGAGATAGAGGATATCTTTGTCGCCTCCCCCAGCTACCTGGAAAATCTGTCTCTTCGGGAAGGTCCTGACACCGATATTTTTCAAACGGGCAATATCATGCTCCTGGACAAGCATAATATCACCCGCAATTATATTGATAGCTATATGAGCGCCAATCACATAGAGGCGAACAATCTGCTGCAGGTCACTACCATGGATCTGCTGATTGAATTTGCCCGCATCGGGCTTGGCATTGGCTGCGTCATTCGGGAATTCGTAAAAGAAGATTTGCAAAACGGCCGGCTGATCGAAATTCCTCTAGGAAATCCCATTCACAAACGAACCATTGGCTTTGCGTGCTGTACCGGCCATACTTCCCGGGCGCTGGCCACCTTTATCCAGTTTTGCTGCCATACGGCGCCGCCGTCAGTCATATAAATTAAAATTGTCTCCCACGGCCGCTTTTACCTTACCGCTTTTCCGATTCACTTCATAATGGTTCAGAATCTGGTCATGATTCGGCCCCGTCACAATGCGGACGGACATATTGATGATATTTCCGCTTCGCCAGTCCTCCCGAACCACCACCGGGTGCTCTTCATTCTGATAATGTCCCATTTTTTTGATGGCATTCTCCAAAAGGTAAACCACGGCCTCCATATCCAGCGCCGGACGGCGTATCCAACTCCCGTCTTCCTCATCCATCTTATACCACAGGCCATCTTCAGGAGCCTGAATCCAGCCGGTTTTCATCACACCGTTCTCATCATAATAGCGCCAGCCGTTATCCTCCTGTCTCCAGCCGGCTTCATTCCTTTCTTCAGTACTCTGTGTTGCCAACCCGCCGGCCGTAAGCTGCTCTTGTTTCACCGGCTCCTCTGCCCTCTCTCCTGCCCGGACTTCCTTTGGCTCCTCTGCATAGACAGGAACGCAGATCAAAACTGCCGCCAACACCACACATACCATTCTCCCCATCCCTCTGCCGTTTCTTATCCAGATATCTCTCATCTTTTCTGCTCCTCCTTCTTTCTTCTGCCTTCACAGCCATTCTTTCCCCAATAGCAAAGCAGGGGAAAGCCAAGGCGTCCTCCGCCTATGCTCCCCCCTGTTGCCTAATTCATAATATCCCGCTGGATTAATTGTTGATCAGCTTATCACTCTCATTGTTCCAGCTGTACAGCTTCCGGATCTCCTCGCCAATCTTCTCTGCCGGATGCTCTGCCGCCAGCTTTCTCATCGCCTTAAAGTGCACCTGACGCCCAGCCGGGGACATATCCAGCAAAAACTCCTTGGCAAAGGTGCCGTCCTGGATATCCGCCAGAATCTTCTTCATGGTCTTCTTGGTCTCTTCTGTGATCAGTTTCGGGCCGGTCACATAATCACCATATTCAGCCGTATTGGAAATCGAATATCTCATGCCTGCAAAACCGGACTGGTAAATAAGATCCACGATCAGCTTCATCTCATGAATACACTCAAAATAAGCATTTCTCGGATCATAGCCCGCCTCCACCAGCGTCTCAAAACCAGCCTGCATCAGCGCGCATACGCCACCGCAGAGCACGGCCTGCTCACCGAACAGGTCGGTCTCAGTCTCGGTGCGGAAGGTAGTCTCCAGCACACCGGCACGGGCGCCGCCGATCGCCAGCGCGTAAGCGAGGGCCAACTCCAGGGCTTTTCCCGTCGCATCCTGCTCAACAGCTACCAGGCATGGCACCCCCTTGCCCTCCAGATATTCGGAGCGAACGGTATGTCCCGGCCCCTTAGGAGCAATCATGGTAACATCCACATTCTTCGGAGGATTGATACATCCAAAATGAATGTTAAAGCCATGGGCAAACATCAGCATGTTCCCCTCTTCCAGATTCGGCTCAATATCATTCTTATACATGTCAGCCTGCAGCTCGTCATTGATGAGAATCATAATAATATCTGCCTTTTTCGCCGCCTCAGCCGCCGTATATACCTCAAATCCCTGTGCCTCTGCCCTGGCCCAGGACTTGCTGCCCTCATACAAGCCTATGATCACGTGGCAGTCCGACTCCTTGGCATTCAATGCGTGGGCATGTCCCTGGCTGCCATAGCCAATCACCGCGATCGTCTTGCCCTCCAGCAGAGACAGATTGCAATCCTCCTGATAATAAATCTTTGCCATGTCTTTTTCCTCCTCATGCTTCTTCCAGATTTTGCGGCTGCTTCGCCGCGTTTCTTTATAATGGCGCCGCAGAGTATCCCTTACGGCAGATAACGAATATCCTCAGAGCCTCTGGACAATCCGGTCAATCCGGTCCTTGCCAGCTCCAGAATCTCATAATCCTCCAGCAGATTGATCAATGCATCCAGCTTGGACTGATCGCCGGTCAGCATAACCGTCAGCGAATCCTTGCCTACATCCACAATCGTCGCCCGGAAAATATCAGAGATCGCGCCGATCGCCTGCCGTTCGCTGGCATTTGCCTTGACCTTGACCATAATCAGCTCCCGATAGACAGACTGCCCCGGCCGCAGCTCCTTGATGTCCCGGACATCCTCCAGCTTGCGCAGCTGCTTTTCTATCTGCTCCAGAATTTCCTGGTCACCCAGCGATACCACGGTCATCCGGGAATACCGCTCATCCGCAGTCACGCCGACCGTCAGGCTCTCGATATTGTAGCCCCGGCGGCTGAACAATCCGGCCACCCGGCTCAACACACCGGCGGTATTATCCACCAGCAATGATAAAACGATCCTATCCATGGTATTTCACCCTTTCTCTCACGTTCATATAATCATAGCAATCCTGGTGCAGTTTGTCAACTAAATAAAAGGAATGTGAGGGATTCCCTCTGGTTATGGAAGAATTGTGCCGGCTATATACCAAAATTATCATCTCAGCGTAACAATGTCATTAAGTTTAGCTCTGAGAATACTCAGCCAGGAAAAAAGGAGCGGGAAGCGGTGGGGAATGGTCGGCTGCTTTTGACTTTGCAGGGATTTAGAAGTCCTTAAATCCCTGAGTTTTGCGTGGA
>CAJUPI010000047.1 GCA_910588125.1 uncultured Lachnospiraceae bacterium | reverse complement strand
TTTCGTTTCGCTTTTCGCAAAAATCAGAGATTTTAGGAATTCTTGATCCCGAAACCGGAAAAAGCAGCAGACCCTTTCCCGTCGTTTCCCGCTCCTTGTTCCATGGCGTACCCTCTAGAAAAATCAACTTAATGACATTGGTTTACCGTGCCCGTACTAAAAGAGGAGGAGCCCACGAGGAGAACAATAGCCAGGAAGATACCCATAGGGTTGCAGGAAAATGCCGGCTTCAATGATATTTAAATCATTGCAAACCATTGGAAAATCATGTATATTATTATTCGGATAGCAACATATGCCGAAAAGGGGTGCAGCCATCATTTTCAGGCAAATTGCTCATGCATTTTAAGAAAGAGGAGTAAACATATGGGAAATTATTATTCCGACACATTAAAAGAGGGGCTTCGGCTGCTGTATTTCCAGGCGGAGGATTCTTCCCGGTATGCAGAGGGTGTGAAGCTTTTGGAGCAGGCGGTAGCAAACGAGGAGCCGGACGCGTTCTATTTTTTGGCCAGATGCTATGGCTGGGGCGACGGAAATGTAAAGGACGACGACCGGAAAGCCAAAAAGCTGTCTAAGCGGGGAATCGAGCTGGGTAGTGCTCTCTGTGTGCTGGGCGCCGATCGGATGGATATTCTTAAAGGGGATATCGAGAAAGCGATGACCGGTACGCTGGAAGATGCTTTTAAGGACGTGTTGGCAATGGCGGAGGATGGGGAACCGATGGCCCAATATGCCATTGGACTGTTTTATTTTTGGGGAGATATGCTTCTTCATTTTCAAAAGCCGCCGAGGGAAGAGTTTTTTAAATATGAAAAACAGAATGCGGCCGAGGCGCTTAAATGGTTTCGCCGTTCGGCGGAGCAGGGCTGTATCCCGGCTTTCCGGAATGCATTTAACAGTGTCCGCAACGGTGTGAATGGTGTGGAGAAGAACCTGGAAGAGGCTCTCCGGTGGGCGGAGACGATGGATGGCAAGGTAGATATGCGGGATTATTATCATTCTTTCGTTATGGAATATCAGAATTTGAAACGCCATGCCGATGCGATTCGCTGGTGTGAGAGGGGACACCGGGAAGGGCTTACGATCTGTACGATTGATTTGGGGCTTGCCTATCTGTATGGGGAAAGAGGGGTCAGGGAGGACGAAGCCGAGGCGCTGAGGCTCTTTCAAATAGCGGCAGATGCCGGGGATGAATACGGCTGCTTCAATGTGGGGCGCTGCTATTATAATGGCTGGGGGTGTGAGAAGGATTATGATAACGCCTTTTATTGGTTTCAGGAGGGATTTCGCCGCGGCCACCAGGTATCTAAAAAATATCTTTCCTACTGTTATTTCTGGGGCCGCGGGACAGAAGTCGATTATGAACAGGCAGTCCGTATGATGACAGGGCTTTTGAAAGAACGGCAGGATTATCCCAAGGAGCTGTTAGGGTACTGCTGTCTTTATGGCAAAGGCATTGGCAGGGATACCATCCGGGGCAAGCGCCTTTTAGAAGAGGCAACCCAGGAGAAAAACAATCTGGCCTGGAAATTTCTCGGGGATATGTATGATGAAGGAATTGGAGTTCCGGAAAATATTCCTATGGCAGTGTCCTGCTATCAGAAGGCGGCGGATAAAGGGGTTGCGGGAGCCGCTGAAGCTTTAAAACGATATAAGAAGACATTATTTGGAAAATGGAAAAGAAAATAGAAAAGCGATAGCGTTGCCCAATAAGCCGTCAGCCATTTCCGGTATCCGATGTCCGGTTGATGGCTTATTTAGCAGCATGTTCGCTTTTTTGGGGTGGACTTTTATTTCTGCAAGCAATGAGCCAAGTGCTGTGTTTGCACGGGCATTTGACTTCAAAAGTGACATTGTATTTAAGTAAAAACCTATTTGACATTGTCTTTTTGTGCAGATATAATAATTATATGGGGACTGCAAAACATGAAATGCGGAGCAATCCGTGTATCATAGGGGGCAAAATACCTTTTGACCCCAACACCATTATATTAAGAATACAAGAAAAATGAAGAGGTGAATATCATGGAAGGAAGAGAGATATCGAAAGCAGTGATTACCCGGCTTCCTCGGTATTACCGCTATCTTGGAGAACTGCTGGAGTCTGGAGTCGAACGTATCTCGTCAAATGAACTGAGTGTGAGAATGCGGGTGACTGCTTCTCAGATTCGGCAGGACTTGAATAATTTCGGCGGTTTTGGCCAGCAGGGATATGGTTATAATGTAAAATATCTATATGCTGAGATCGGCAAGATTCTGGGGATTGACCGTCAGCACAACCTGATTATTATAGGTGCCGGGAATCTGGGACAGGCGATTGCCAATTATGCAAATTTTGAGAAGCGGGGATTTATCATTAAGGGGATGTTTGATATCAATCCCCGCCTCATTGGTCTCGTGGTACGGGGGATTGAGATCCGGGGGGTAGACGATCTGGAACAGTTTATCGCTGATAATGAGGTGCAGATGGCGGCATTGACGATTCCCAAGACAAAGGCGCCGGAGATTGCGGATCGCTTGGTAGATGCGGGAATAAAGGCCATTTGGAATTTTGCCCATGTGGATTTGAATGTGCCGGACGATGTGGTGGTAGAGAATGTACATCTGTCTGAGAGCCTGATGCGTTTATCTTACCGGGTATGCAGTATGCAGGATCAGGAAGAAAAGGCCAAGGCGAAGAAGGCGGAGAAGAGTAAAGAATAGTAAAGAATAGTAAAGAATAGCGGAACAGAGCTGCAAAGCTGGCAGGCAAAAGGGGAATGGGTGGTCTGCCAGCTTTTGTGTGTAGATACAGATAAAACGTATTTGGGAGGAGCAGGGATGAAATATACGGTAACGGGGAAACAGATGAAAGGCATCGATCAGGATACCATCCAAAGAATTGGGATTCCGTCAGTGGTCCTGATGGAGCGGGCAGCCCTGGCAGTGGCGGATGCGGCGGAGGGATTGCTGAAAAAGGCAAAGAGGCAAAGCGGCGTGAGGATTGTGGCAGTCTGCGGAACCGGCAATAATGGGGCGGACGGAATCGCGGCCGGCCGGATATTGCGGGGAAGGGGCTATGATGTGGCGATATTTTTGGCAGGGGATTCTGAGCATGGCACGGAGGAATATCAGCTTCAGAGAAGAATTGCGCAAGAGGTGGGGATTTCCATGAAACCGGCAGCAGAATTAACTCTGTGTGGCAGTGAGATTGTCCTGGACGCGTTGTTTGGCATCGGATTGGGGCGGAGGATAGAGGGGGAATACCAAAAGCTGATTGAAAAGATAAACCAGAGACAGGATGTGGATATCGTGGCGGTGGATATCCCTTCCGGCATCCATGGGGATACGGGTGCTGTGATGGGGGTGGCGTGCCGTGCTGCGGTGACCGTTACCTTTGGTTATATGAAATCCGGGCTTTTGCTGTATCCGGGCCGGGAATATGCGGGAAAGGTATTGGTGGAAGATATCGGCTTTTTTGACGGGAGCCGGGAACAGGTTGGCTGGGACGCGGCGGTGCTGGAGCGGGAAGATATGGACAGGCTGCCGAAGCGGCCGCCGGACAGTAATAAAGGAACGTTTGGCAAGCTGTTGGTGGTTGCAGGTTCAATCGGAATGAGCGGTGCGGCATATCTGAGCGCTTTGGGGGCATACCGGACGGGAACCGGCTTGGTGAGGATTCTGACTGTGCCGGAAAATCGGGCTGTGCTGCAGACTTTGTTGCCGGAAGCGATGGTAGATGTGTTGGAGATCCCTAAGGGAGCTTTCGGCCGGGAAGAGGGGGACAGGCCGGAGGCATTGTCACACAATCCGGAATGGGAAAATCTTTGCCAGGCAGTAAAAGAATGCTGTGCGTGGGCAGATGGGATTGTGATCGGGCCGGGGCTGGGGCAGGCCCCTTATGTGGAGAAGCTGGTGGAAGCGGTATTAGTTTCAACAGAGGTTCCGGTGGTGATGGATGCCGACGGCCTGAATGCTGTGGCGAGGCTCCCACGGCTGACAAGATTTTTCCCCGGGCGGGTGATTGTTACCCCTCATATGGGAGAGATGGCGCGGCTGGCTGGCCAGCCGATCGAGGCATTAAAGGCGGATCGGTTGCGGGCGGCACGGGAATACGCCGCCCGCACGGGAGCCGTGTGCGTGCTCAAGGATGCATCTACCGTGATAGCAGATCCGGAAGGGCTTGCCTGGATCAATACGAGCGGATCCAGCGCCATGGCAAAGGGCGGCTCCGGGGATGTGCTTTCGGGAGTGATCGGCAGTCTGCTGGTTCAGGGAATGATGAGGACAGAGGCGGCTGCCTGGGGGGTGTATCTGCACGGGCTGGCGGGAGAAAAGGCAGCAAAAAGACAGGGAGAGAGAGCTGTAATGGCGCGGGAATTGGCCAAGGCCCTTGCCTTTTAATCGTCCGGGAATTCAGAAAAAGGCCTTTGGGCGAAAAGGGACAGAGAGGAAAGGAAGATAAATCATGAGGAAAGCGTACACAAGAGTTTATGCAGAGATTGATCTGGATGCAGTAGTTTTCAATATGGAGTCCATGAAAAACAATCTGGCGCCGGGAACCGGACTGGTGGGGGTGGTAAAGGCTGATGGTTACGGCCATGGATCGGTGCCGGTGGCCCGGGCCATTGATTTTTATGTGGAGGCTTATGCCGTGGCTACGGCGGAGGAGGGCTTACTGCTTCGCCGCCATGGAATCCGTAAGCCGGTTTTGATTCTCGGGCCCGTACATAAAAGCCACTATAAGAGATTAATAGAACAAAAGATCCGGCCGGTGATTTTTACGATGGAACAGGCCGATGCATTGTCAAAAGAAGCAGTAAAGCTGGGAAAAACGGCGCTTTTCCATCTGGCTGTCGATACCGGCATGAGTCGGATTGGCCTGGACGGGGATGAAAACGGCGCCCGGCTGGCGGTTAAAATCTGCAACTTGCCGGGAATCCGGGCAGAGGGGATTTTTACCCATTTTGCGCGGGCAGATGAAAGTGACAAAAGCTGGGCCAAGGCACAGCTGGACAGTTTTATGCATTTTTTGGACTTGTTGGAAAGCCAGGGAGTCCAGATCCCAATCAGGCACTGTGCGAACAGTGCCGCGATTATCGATTTGCCGGGAACAAGCTTAAGCTGGGCGCGGGCGGGCATTTCCATGTATGGAATGTATCCGTCGGATGAGGTGGCAAAAGAGCCGGTGCCGTTGCAGCCGGCGATGAGCTTAAAGAGCTTTGTCACATATGTCAAAGAGATCGGCCCGGGAAGGCAGGTCAGCTATGGGGGAACCTTTGTGGCAAAAACGCCGATGCGGATTGCCACGATTCCCGTCGGGTATGGAGATGGCTATCCGAGGAATCTCTCTGGCCGGGGATATGTGCTGATACAGGGAAGACGGGCGCCGATTCTGGGCCGGGTCTGTATGGATCAGCTGATGGTGGATGTATCCGGAATTCCGGAGGTGGATATGGACACCGGGGTAACGCTTATCGGGAAAGACGGGCAGGAGGAGATCCGTGTGGAGGATCTGGCAGAATGGGGCGGAGGATTTCATTATGAGATCGTCTGCGATATCGGAAAGCGAGTTCCCCGGGTTTATCTGCGGGGAGGAGAGGTGGTGGGATCCAAGGATTATTTTGAGGATGAATATCCGGAATTTTGAAAAGAGGCAGAAGTACCTTTCTGGCACACAGGACTACCGTTTTCATCATAAATTGGCAATAGTGAGGTATATACCGGGAAAAGACGGGGAATACTGAAAACAGGCTGAGGCTCTGTTTTACCGGGGCGGCAGCGGAGTATGACGGACGGAGCGTGAGATGGTGTGATAATCAGACGAGGAGATATCTATTATGCAGATTTGCGGCCGGTGGTGGGATCGGAGCAGGGGGGCGTGCGGCCGGTGCTGATTATTCAAAATGATGTGGGAAACAAACACAGTCCCACGGTGATCTGTGCAGCCATTACATCGAAAATGAACAAGGCGAAGCTGCCGACGCATGTGGAGCTGGATACCCGCCGATGTGATATGATCAAAGATTCGGTGATTCTTTTGGAGCAGCTGCGGACGATTGACAAACAGCGGCTGAAAGAAAAAATCTGCCATATCGATGAGGAACTGTTGCAGAGGGTAAATCATGCGCTGATGGTGAGCCTGGAACTGGCTACATAGGTATGATGGATCAATATTATGCCTGAATCCGGCGGAGACAACAAAAAGCTGTCACCACCGGATTATCATTTTTACCGAGCCGGCGACAATTTTGTCGTTTGGCTGCAGCTTTTGCTTTTCAGAAAGCTTTATCTGGTTTACATAGGTTCCGTTCATGGAACCCAAATCTTTAATATATATATCTTTTCCATCCCATTCCAGAGCAAAATGCTGCCTTGACATATGATAATCCTTAAAATGCAGGCTACACTCTTTGGATCTCCCTATGGTGAAAAGCCCCTGGAGACGGAGCAGCATTTCTTCCGGCTTAGCCTCGTCGATGCTGACCCAAAGGCGGAATGCCTTTCCGTCGGGAGAATCTTCGGATTCCGGGTAAGTGGTTTCCTGCTTTACAGGTCTGGCAATGGTGGAAGGGGGTTGGCCGCAACCCGTACTTTTTTGTTCCAGAATACTTTTGACCGTGCAAGATACCAGCCTGTTGGCTTCGGAATCGGAGAGACCGAATACTTCCAGAATTTGTATGTTTTCCAGATGTAATTCAAATTCGACGATTTCGAAGTTGCTGATTTTGACAGGAATGATATATTTATGATATTGGATGGCCTTGCCCAATTCTTTGGGGACCCATTCGGATTGTTCGGCATTTTCAGACAGCACAAGAAGAAAGATGTCACAGCTTTTGATGGCATCGATGATCTCCCTGGTATATTTTCCCCCTGCATAGATGCCTGCCCGATCCATCCAGCAGTCAATATGATTTTCTTCTAATGTGTTTTTTATTTTATCTGCCCATTCGGTATCTTTTCTGCTATAAGAGATAAATACTTTTTTTGCCATTGTTTTGCCTCTTTACTGATGATTTGTTTTTAAATTTTTCCGGCTGTTTCTTTCAGTATGGCTAAAGTCTGCTCTTTGGTATATACATAAGGGCTTTCCGGAAGGAAAGAGAGAAAGTCGGCAAGTGCAGACCGAATGCCGGATTCCCGGATAGCAATGCGATTCCAGGAGGAATGTTCTGTAAAATTTAAAATATAAGCGGTTTCTTCTGTTACATTCAGGTTTAAATTGTTCGGAATGCAGAAGGTATTCGGATTGATAATACGAAGAATTTGCGGGCCGGCTTCGCATATATTGCAAAGACGGTTTAAAAGAGCCCGGCGTTCCTCACGAGAGGCGGCCTTTTCAGGAAAAGAGAGCATACCGGTGCAAATTCCGGATTTTGCAAAGTCAAGAAGCCCCTGCCTGGTAAAAAAGTGGTAATGAAGGATATCGGATATCTGTGGAGTGACGATATCCGTCAGATGAGGAGAGTAGCCTATATGGTATTGCGGGGAGATGGCTGTGGAGGCACAGGGCAGGCATCCTGGCTCGCGTGGAACAAAACAGCCGGCGGTCTGGAGCATTTCCTGACAGTGAATCAGGTGTTTTTGGAACCGGATTTGATAAAGCTGTACCATAGCCGGATCAAAAGATAAGAAAGCGCTCTTCATATCCTGAGAAAAGAGAATCACGCAATCCTTTAAAATGGCATAATAGGGGTAGAGGATGCCGTAATTTTGATCGTTGAGAGGATCATCGTAGTAAAAATAAGCCTGGTACTGAAAATGCGTGGAAAGAAAGAGCGGAAGTACGGAGGTTATCACATGCAGGTTATGATTCTGGCTTCCGGGCCGCACATTTACCTTTGCCAGGGGGAAAATCTGGGTGATTTTCAGCATATTATCCTGTTGGGGGCTGGCAGGGACCAGCCAGGCATCCATAAAGATATGCTCGGGATCCGGCGGAAGGAACAGATAGGCAAACGGGTTTTCGAGGGCAAGGGCATTCCGGCTTAATTCTCTCTGAAAAAGATAGAGAACATTCATAAAGCCGGAAACTACACAGGTATTCTTTTCCCTTTCGGGGACAAACGGGTAGCAGGAATTGGTAAGGGCGGTTCGCGAATAAGTCTCCATCTGTTTTTCGTTTTCATAGATAAGGGATATGGATTCGATCAGCTCCTTGACAGATAAACGCTGAAAATACAGCTCTTTCCCCACTTTGGAGATTTCATAGGCGGCTTCCAGCTCCTGTTTTTCCGAAGGCGGCAATTGCAGATGCTTCACAAGGATCGTAAAAACTTCGGGATCCGGGGTTCGCTGATCGGCAATATAGCGTTGGATATTGACACGGTTAATCCCTGTTCTGCGGGCATATTGATAAATATTAAAACCACTTTGTTCAATATGCTTTCTCAAAATTTCCCCAAAGGTTTTCATCAATGTGTATCCCCTCATTCTATACTTCTTGCATTATAAAGTTAAAAAAGAAGGTTTGTCAATGAAGCAATGGAATGTATACAACAAAAATTGCTGGTACAATTACTGGTACATATTGCTGGAGAATAGAGAGGCAGGTAAAATTAAAAAAATGTATATTTTTGGCAATGCTCAGAAGAATGAGAGACAGGGGGACGCAGTATAATGACGGGATTTACCTATGAAAGCCAGGGACAAGATACCCTTCTGGTGTATCATCTTCAGAAATGGGAGCATTTGGATTCTTTTGCAAGAGGGATGGTACAGGGCAACAAAATTTCAGGAATTCTTCCGTTATCTTTTGTTCAAAATGAGAGAGATCAATATTTGGAATATTTTGTGACATCAAAAATCCCATTGAGAAATTATCTAAAAAAAGAGATGGAAAGGCTCACGGTGTTGAAGCTGTGCTCTTCGATTGTCCGCGTTTTGATGGAGCTGGAAGAATCCAGGCTTTCGCGGGAGAGATTACTTTTGGATATTGATTTCATTTTTATGGATACCGCAAAGAGAGAGGTTGGCCTGGTATATCTGCCGGTAGAGGAATTTCAATCCGGTCAGCCGGCGGAAGAGTTTTTGCTGTGGCTTCTTTCTCATATGCAATTCCGTCTGGATCAGGATGTGGCTTACGTGGCAAAAATTATCCATTATATAAATCAGCCCGAAGGCTGTAGTTTTCGCAAGCTGCTGGCATATCTGGCTGATTTGACGGAAGGGGATATTCGTGAGACAGGGGCTGCCTGTCAGCGGCCAGGGGAGACGGGCCGGGAGAGCCGGTCTTTTTGGCAGGCAGAACGGGGGATGAGGCCGGAGCCGGCCAGATGGCCGCAGACGGGAGGAATGAGGCCGGATAACCCGCCGTCGATGTCGCTGGAACCGGCTTCGACGATATATACCGGAGAATTTTTGCCGCAGGTTCCGTCAGAAACAGAACTTTGTGAAGAAAATTGTGATGCTACCGTGACTTTGGAAGAAGAATATAAAGATAATATTGGCCAGGGACGGCGCGTCGGGAAATTGATCCGCCGGAGAAACGGTCAAAGCGCGTTGATTCAAAAAGAAGTTTTTCATATCGGCAGGGGAGGAAACTTTGTGGATTTTCAGATTGCGGATAACCGGGCGATCGGAACCTCACATGCGGATATATTACTGATCCAGGGACAATATTATATTCGCGATCGCAACTCTTTAAATCATACTTATGTGAATGGGGCCATGGTAGCTGCCGGACAGGAGCGGCCTATCTATGGGGGAGATGTGATTACTCTGGCGAATGAGGATTTTGATTTTATTATCAGTTAAAAACGGGGTGGGACAGGACATGTTGCAGATATCAGTAAGCGAATGGTTATTTTGGGGCGGTATCGGAGTCATGGCGGCAGCGGCGATCCTGGCAGTGATTTTCCTGGTGATTTTTGTCATCACAGGCCGATGGCTGAAGGAGAAGCTGGAGCAGGAATATGGGAAGCCATTTGACAGCAGAGGGAACCGTGGTTGAAAACGGGATAAATGGTAGATTGTAAAGAAGGCAGGAAAGCAAGCATGGCTCGTGTGATAGCAGGAATTTATGAAATACAGGAACAGATAGGCGCCGGAGGAGGCGGAATCGTATATCTGGGGCGCCATACAAGGCTGAACAAGCAGATTGTACTGAAAGCAGATAAACGGAATCTGAATACAAAGCCTGAGGTTTTGCGCCGGGAAGTGGATATGCTGAAAGGGCTGAGCCATACCTATATTCCTCAGGTGTATGACTTTGTCCAGGAGGACGGGGTGGTTTATACCGTTATGGATTTTATCGACGGAGAGAGCCTCGACCATCTTTTAAAAAGAGGAGACCGCCTGACACAGCCGCAGGTGATTCTCTGGGCCTGTGAATTGCTGCAGGCGTTGGAGTATCTCCACAGCCAGCCTCCCTATGGAATCCTTCATGGAGACATCAAGCCGGCCAATATCATGCTGCGGCCCAACGGTGATATCTGTCTGATTGACTATAACATTGCGCTCGCCCTGGGAGAAGACGGGGCGGTGCGGGCGGGCTTTAGCCGGGGGTATGCTTCGCCGGAGCATTATGGGATTGAATATACCGGCAAGACGGGTAACAGTACGAGACAGGATACGGAATCCGGCGGAAGCGGCAATCGTACAGGGGAAACAAAAAAAGAAGAAAAGCCGCCTTTGGCAGAGCCGCCGGAAGGCTTGAAAATCCGGCCAGAATCTTTTGCCGCGACGGAAACCTCAAGGGAAGATGCCAGAGAAGATGCGACGGAAAAACTGGAGACCATGGCATTGCTGGACGCGACGGAAAAGCTAGAGACAGCGATGCTTGGCCAACAGTTTGCACCGACAGAAGCACTGGAGGAAGTCCGCGGCGGGGATATGACGGAAGATCTGGCAACGATTGCGCTGCCGGAGGCAAGCGGGGCGGCGGCAAAGCTGTCGGAGACGGTGATGCTGCCGGACGCGACGGAAGTGCTGGAGACAGTGGCGCTGCCGGACGCGACGGAAGTGCTGGAGACGGTGGCGCTGCCGGACGCGACGGAAGTGCTGGAGACAGTGGCGCTGCCGGACGCGACGGAAGTGCTGGAGAGGGTGGCGCTGCCGGACGCGACGGAAGTGCTGGAGACGGTGGCGCTGCCAGATGCGACGGAGGTGCTGGAGACAGTGGCGCTGCCGGACGCGACGGAGGTGCTGGAGACGGTGGCGCTGCCGGATGCGATGGAAATCCCGGAGACCGGGATAATGCCAAACCAGTCAGATGCCATAGCGGGAAGCTTTGCAGTGGCAAATCCGGAGGAGGCAGAGAAAAAGGGAAGAGAAGAGGAAAAAGCTGAGGAGAAGAAGGGATCGGTGTCTTCCGGAAGCACGAGCAGCCGTTCCGGAGTTATGCTGGATGTGCGCTCTGATATTTATAGCCTGGGCGCTACGCTTTATCATCTGTTGTCCGGCCGTCGGCCGGCCCAGGATGCGAGAGAGGTAGAGCCGCTGGGTCCGGAGATTTGCAGTCCTCAAATATCCCGGATTCTTCAGAAATCAATGGCAGTCAGTCCGGATATGCGATATCAGACGGCAGGAGAGATGCTTGAGGCATTCCGGTTGCTCCATATACGGGATGAAAGGGTGGTGCGCCGCCGGAAAAGGGCCAGGATTACGGCTGCTTTGTTGTCAGTGATATTTTTGTCCGGTGGAGGAAGCACATTTATAGGAATGAAGCGGATGGAACAGACCCAGCAGGCTTTGGCGCTGGCAGAATATTCGGCGAACAGCCTGGCAGAGGGCAATGTATCCGGGGCGATTGAGCTGGCGCTTCAGGCGATACCGGAGGGAAAAAGTATTCTGGAGGCGCCCGTGACGGCACAGGCGAGGAAGGCATTGACCGACGCGCTGAATGTCTATGATCTTTCCGATAGCTTTCAATCACTGGATGCGCTTGAGCTTCCTTCTGCTCCGTTTACGATAGCAGTGTCTCCGGACAACTCTTGTTTTGCGGCGGTTTACCAATATGAGACAGCGGTATTTGACATGGAAAGCGGGGAGCGGATTGCCGTATTGCCAGTGCAGCCCTCGGCGCTTTCAGAGGTGGTATTTGCAGATAGTACCCATATCATTTATGCGGGGGATCAGGGTGTGGCCGCCTATGACTTGAAGACGGAAGAACAGCTATGGCAGGGGGCAGTGGCCACCACCCTGGCAATCTCCGGTGACGGAACCACCTTGGCAGCAGTGAACCGGGACGAAGAACATGCAGTGATTTACCGGGTGTCTGACGGGGAAAAGCTGACCGAATGTTCCTTTGGAGGGCAGCATATGGAGGTGGCGGCCAATGATATTTTTGCAAACCCCCATAACCGCATCTTTGCTTTGAATGAAAAAGGGGATATGCTTGCTGTCAGCTTTGCCGGCGGCGGCTTGCAGATCTTTGATTTGGCGCAACCGGAGGAGGATCTGATCATCTTTGAAGAAAATGATGAGGCAGGATATGACCATTATGAGGGAGGATTTTGCGGCAGGTATTTTGCATTTGCGGCAGATAAGAGCGATGCTTCTTTATTTGGCCTGGTGGATACTAAGGATGGGGTCTATGTGGGGGGCTATGATTCCAAAGATAATTTCTTTCTCAAGACAGATGCCAAAGGGATTTACCTTGCCAACGGCAATTTATTGGTAAAATTTGATCCGGAGACTTTAGAGGAGATGGAGCTGGCTTATACCAATGAGAAAAACATCACAGGTTTTGCCATTGGAGAGGAATACGTCCTGGCTACCACCGATGACAATACCTTGGCATTTTATGACAGCGGGGCAAATCTGGTCTTATCAGAGACCAGTCCGGAGACCTATGATTTTACTGCCCTGGCAGGAGAATATGCAGTACTTGCAGGGAGGAACGGACCATCCGTGCGCCTGATGAAGAAAATGAGCCATGAAGAAGCCAGGATTGCCTCTTATGATCCCCGTTATCTTCATGATGAAGCCCGTATCAGCCGGGACAAACAGACAACTATGCTTTTTAAGTATGAAGATTTCCGTATTTATGACAGAGATGGTCAGATGGTGGCACAGGTGGAGCTGCCGGATTCTCAGTACATATATGATCAACAGTTCCGAAGGACAGAGGATAATTCCTGGCTGGAGGTAATCTGGTATGACGGCACCGTCAGAAATTATAGTGCGGCAGACGGTTCTTTGATAAAAGAAGAGCAGAAAGAGCCGCCTTCTAAGGATTTGGAGGAAGAGTTTTATACGGATCATTATCGGATCGTTTCCACGCTTCATGGGGCGCCCGAGGTATATGATCAAAAAACAAACAAAAAAATAGCCGAGCTTGAGGAGGATGCTTATCTTACTTATGTAACTCAGGCAGGGGAATATATCATAACAGAGTACGTCAGCGCAGCAGGAGAGCGCTATGGCCTTTTGCTGGATGACACGTTGGAGACTCTGGCATATCTGCCCATGCTTTGTGATATCGTGGACGGAATGCTGGTGTTTGATTATGGATCCGGGGATCTGCGGCAATGCCGCTTGTATTCTCTTCAAGAGTTGACGGCTCTTGGAGAGTCATATCTTCAGCAAACGAAATAAAGGATCACTGTTTGCTGTTGCCCCTTCGGGGGTGCGCGTGATTGGATAAGGGGGAGGCAGCATGGTGAAAACAGCGTAAATCAGCGCAAAGCGTCAAAAAATGGGAAAGGAGAGAGTGAATGAAATGAAACGAATCAAACGGAGCCTGGCAGTGCTTATGGCGGTACTGCTTATGCTTCCAACCCAGGGGATCATGGCAGCGGAAGAGCTGCCGCTGAATACCACAGCGGAACAAAGCATCGAGGAAGGAGGAGTGGAAAAAGATTTCTCTGATACGGAGGAGGCTTTCGGAACGGAAGAGGATTCCGAAGAGGAGGAAGAAAGAACCGATGATGAGGAAGGCTCCGTGGAAGACGATTCAAAAGACGAGACAGATTCACCAGAAGAGGTGGAGCCTGCACAAGAGAGAGCTTCTGAAGACGGGGAAGAAACCGTAGCGGGTGATGCTTTTGAATCGGTTATCGGAGAAAAAGAGATCTCCAAGGAGGAGAACGCTACAGAAGAAAAGATTTCCCAAGAAGATGTTGATGGGGAAAAGGCTGCAGGAGAAGCAGCTACCGGGGAAGAGAAGATTTCTGCAGAGGAGTCGGACAAGCAGGTTTTTGCAGCGGACGAAGATGAGGCAGAGGAAGAGAACTTAGAAGAGGATCTGGTGTACGATATAGATCTGGAAGATGGACAGGGCAAAGATTTCGGGCTTGACAAAAAGCAGAAAAAAGCGACACCGAGCAATGCCAAAGAAATGTCAGAGGAAGAAGTCGGTTTTAATACCGGCAGCAAGGTATACTATGTGGTCAGCCAGGAAGATTTTGATAATGGGTTTGGCGACGTGAGCTTTGAAGATGACGGAAGCTATACCATCAATATCCCGGAAGAAAATCCGTTCTTTCCTTATGAGGTACAGTTTACCTGGGAGGGCAGGACGAAAAATGTATGGTTCATGACTCCGGAAGACAGTGTGGAGATTGGAGGACATACCTTTTATGTATCGGCTTTCTTTGACGGGACAGTAGTAACCCAGATGAGTTTTGAGGTGGCTGGGGATACGGTGGTGGTGTATCCGGAGGAAAAGAAGTTTACCGACGGAGACGGCATCATGCCGACATCGCTTTTGCCGTTGGAGAAAAGATCTCTTTCCGTGGATTTTACCGGCTATACGCCAATAGAGCTGACCATGGTGGCATTCCGTGACATCTTTACCGGAGAAAATGCGCTGAAGGATACGGATAACATCATGTGGACGTACAAAACCTCAGAAAAAGATTATGAGATCAGCGCGTCAGACGGAATCCTTGACCTGAGCTGTGGCACGTATTATGGCGGCTATAACAGCCTGGAGATGATTGTAGGTGCGGCGGATCAGCTGGCAGCCGACAATATCCGTTATTGGATCAATGTAGAGGCGACACCTTCGAAGGAATGGCTGATACCGACGCTTTACCAGCAGGACAGTGAAGGGACGCGGACGGAAGTTGAAATCATAGATAATGATGGTTATTATGACGGCAATATCAACAGCACAAACCGTTACCTGCGCTTTACGGTAGCCAGGAAGGAGATGAATGACCAGGCGGAAAATTATGTGGGCCTGGAGCTTAATCCGTCAGTTTTTGAAACCGTTCTTTATGATCATGTGACAGTATACAGCGGCAATTATAAGGATGCGGCAACGGCAGAAGCTGAAGGAACCGACATCACGGCTCAGATATTTACAAAAGATATGACAGCTGCAGGCGCTGGTTACCTGATGGCGAACAGTAGTCCATGGATTACCATGGTAGCCTATGATTCGGCCGGGACGGTTCTGGGATGTCTGCCTCTGAGAATCCAGATGAATCAAAGCGGGGATTATGTTACCAATTACGGGCTGTACAGAAAGTCCGACAGCGGCAGAGAAACGGCATATTATAATATTAACTACAGCTATGAAGATAATAGTCATGTGGAGATTGTCACCTATACATTAAGAGCTGGACTGGCCGTGGATGACGAGTATGCCATGCTTTTTGCTGCCCGCAGAGCTGATGGTTCAAAGGATAGTTCTGTGGTGACGGCAGCGTATGTGGGGCTTTATGAATCAATAGAGGAGGCAACACAGAAGGGCGCTACAGATATCAAGGAAAGCCTGTTTGATGACAGCGATAATGGCGGATATACGGCAAATTACAGCCAGGGTGTATATTTTACCATTTTTATAGGGGCTGATAATGAGGAACAACAGAACATTTATCAGTACTGTATTAAAACGAAGGAATATGAAGAGCGAGTTCCGGATCCGAACAGTGGTACGGCAGTGACATTCACCGGGCTGGTAGATGAGCAGGGATTTGTGGTAAGCTATAAAATCGAGCAGAATAAAGATTCCTACGCCGAGCAGAATTTTATTACCATGCTGGTGGATCTGGATGTGGATCTGACAAAACTGGCGCCAGAATTTTATACCGAGACCGGGATCCATCTGTATGCCGCCGGAAGCAGTTCTCCGGAAATCAGCGGCGAGAGCTTCCATGATTTTTCACAGGGGCCTGTACAATATACGGCTTCCGCTGAAAATGGAAAGAATGCCAAGAATTACTGGCTTCATGTGCTTAAGGCCAAGGAAGGAGTAGGACAGCTTTATATCAACAGCCTGTCTGACGAGAATGCCAAGACCAGGGAAGATAATGGAGTGGTTTATTCGACCCGTGAGATGTTCCTGGACGGGCGTTATAATTATTATCACGATATTCTGGTTACCAATGTAGGAACGGAGCCGGTTACGAAGCTATCGGCGGAGCTCGTGTCCAATCAGGTAGAACTGGATCCCTACTGGACCTTTAAGGGGGATTATGATTTGGCAGGAGTAGGTGCAATCCAGTCCTATGGAGAGATTCAGAACCTTGCCAAGCTGCGGATTTTGCCAAAAGAGGGTGTGGAGGGTGGAACGGATATTTCCGGAATCTTGCGGATCAAGTCCGGAGGACAGACGCTGATAGAGCTGACATTGACTGGTGTGGTGGGTGATCCCTGTATTATTACCAAGGAGATCCCAGTTGCGGTCAAATACGTTCCTTATGGGACGATGATTCAAAACAGCAACAAATACAGCTGGAATGAAGTAAGCTATTCGCTCAATGGCGGCAAATTGCCAGGCGGCATGATCTTAAAGTCCAATGGCGAGCTGTACGGCGTACCCACGGAAACAGGAGAATTTACGTTTACCGTGCGTATGACAAACAGTTTTGGCAGATTCTCCAGCAGCCAGAGAAAATTCACTCTGACGGTAATCGAAAATACGAATATGAACGTAGAGAATGCCACAGATCAGGGATATGAACTGATCGAGCGTGTGCCGAATATTTCAATGAACTCTACAGAGGATCACAGAATGGTGTCCGTAGGCGTCTATGATGAATTCGTCGCACTGTTCCTGGATGGTGAGAGACTGGTGGAAGGAGTCGATTATGATTCGGAATCCGGCAGCACGAGAATTACGATCCGGAATCAGACCTTGAAACGTCCACAGACGGCAGGGACTCATACGTTAGGTATCGAGTTCAGGACGAAGGGAACCGATGTTTTGAAACGGGCAGCACAAAACTATGTACTTACAAAGAAGAGCAGCGGCGGCGGTGGCGGCGGTGGAAGCAGCAGCGGAAGCAGTAGCAGCAGTAACAAAAGCACTACTTCCGGCACGGTAAGCCAGGATGCCAAAAAGGGGTATGTGAACTCTCAGACAGGCATTGTCACGGGAACCGGGGCAGGATATGCAAACTGGCAGCAGGATGAGCGCGGCTGGAAGATGATTTACGCTGATGGGACTACAGCCGGCGGTTCTATGCTGACCCTGGAAAACGGTGCTGTTGTAGAGCAAGTCCTTTGGGAGAAGATTAACGGCGCCTGGTATGCTTTTGGCGCGGATGGTTATCTGAAAACGGGCTGGATTTATGATTATCAGCTGAGCAGTTGGTATTATGTATCCGTGGACAAGGGAATGCAAAGCGGCTGGCATACAGACGATGCGGACAAACGTACCTATTATTATCTGGATCCGACAACCGGAGCAATGGTAAGCGGTTGGAAAAATATCAATAATATCTGGTATTATTTCAATGACACAGCAACTGGTGAGAAACCGTTTGGTGCAATGTACGCAAATGAAGCCACGCCGGATGGATATCATGTAAACGCCGACGGAGCGTGGGACGGACAGAGCAATTAATAATTTTTTTAAGAAGGGCCGACGCCTTAAGATGGGAGAACCATCATGGGGTGGCGGCCCCTTTTTTGCTGTCGGAAAGGACTGTGTTGTTTGATTTGCCGCCAAGGAATTGATGAATGTGACTATTATGTTTTAATACTTGCCGGAAGATAGGGATTGGAGTTTTCTAAGATTAGGCGTGATTTGTTTCCGGTGCTTCGAAAAAAGGATAATTTTAATTTGGATGAACATAAAGAGGAAGCAAAAAGTTTGTTAAGGAACTTATGGTTTTGTCAGGGGACAACAAAGAGTATTGTCTTTTCTCATCGCGTCTGATATAATCAAAGTGTTTGCATATATATGCATTTTGTGAATATATTCTAAAATGGATGCGCTGACAGGCGGCTTTATTGGCACATCCGGCAGAACAGTTGTCTGGGGAGGGAAAAGATATGGGATCAAAAGAGAAGAGGGCCATGTGTTCTGGTTCAGCACAAAGAGGCCTAGGCATTACAGGAAAGCTGGCATCAGCGATTGTCGTAAGCGTTGTCATAGGAGTCGCCCTCCTGATGGGGGTGGTCTACTTTCAGATGTCCCACACATTGCTGGACAGGAGCGAGGATTTGCTGCAGGCAACTACTGACAAGACGATTCAGGAAACCCGGGCGTGGATGAACCGTACATTGGCTATGCTGGAAACGCAGAGGGATATCGTCCAGTATGAGGACATGGATATCCCTGCTATGAAGGATTATATCAAGCATACGGTGAACCAGAATGAAGCCTATCCAGCAGGATTGTACATAGCTCTGATAGACGGCTCGTTATATCATGCTTCATTTGTGCCGGGGGCGGACTATGACGTCACGACCAAAAGCTGGTATCAGAATGGCCTGCGCTCCCAGGAATTCATCCTGGGTGATGTCTATTTTGACGAGGATAGCCAAAGCTACGTGGTGGGCGCCTCCGGTGTGCTGAAGAACCGTGATGGTGAGGTTCGGGGCGTTGCCGCCGCGGATGTGTACCTGAATTCTATCTCCAGTATTGTCAGCGGTGTCCGGATTGAGGACACCGGCGGTATTTTCCTGGTGGACACCCGGACGGATACGATCATTGGCCATCGGGACAGCACGGTTACCGGAAAGATTTTGGGTGAACTCGGCGATGGAATGTATGCCTATGCCGCCGGACAAATCCACGAGGGAAAGACTGGCCTTACCCTTTATGAGGACACCTATATCCAGGTGGCAGATATCCCGGACAGCGACTGGATAGCAGTGGCCTATGTTTCCCGGGGAGAGGTTCTTCGTGAATTGAACCGTTTGACGGCTAGTATGCTGTTGGTGGCAGTAGTGGCGGTAATGGTTTTAATCCTCCTGGTGGTTATTCAGGTGCGGCGCATCATCGGACGGCCGGTTCGGGAGTTGAGCCTGGCGGCCACCCGTATTGCTGAGGGTGAGTTGGATCAGACGATCCGTTATCGTTCCAGAGATGAGCTGGGGGTTTTAGCGGATGATTTCAACCAGGTCACGATCCGGCTCCGGCAGTATGTAACTTATATCAATGAAATATCCGAAAAGCTGCGGGAGATCGCGGCAGGAAATCTGGCCTTTACATTGGATAACGAGTATACCGGTGAATTTGAGAAAATCAAGATTGCCTTGGATGAGATTTCTCACTCTCTGAATGGCGCTATGAGCCAACTGAGGTCTGCCTCCAATGATGTGGCTGCCAGTGCGGAACAGGTGTCCAACGGGGCGATGACGCTTTCCCAAGGTTCCACAGAGCAGGCTACGGAGGTAGATGCACTGGTGGGACATATCAACGCTGTGTCAGACAGTGTCCACAACATTGCGCGGGGGGCACAGCAGGCCAGTGATATTTCCCGGGATGTCAAGAGCGGCCTTATGGAAAGCAGTGAGAAGATGCAAAACATGACCCGGGTGATCCAACGGGTCAGCGACAAGTCCTCAGAGATTCATCAGATCGTAAAAACGATTGAAGATATTGCTTTCCAGACCAATATTCTGGCGTTAAATGCTGCTGTGGAGGCGGCCCGGGCCGGAAGTGCCGGGAAGGGCTTTGCTGTGGTAGCGGACGAGGTCCGAACCCTGGCCAGCAAGTCTTCCGAAGCGGCTCAGAGAACGACAGTCCTTTTGAATCAAACTGTGGAATCTATGGACGAGGGGGTACAGGCGGCCAGGGATACAGCGGATTCCGTGTTGCAGGTGGTCGCCCACGCGGAGGAGATGGGCCAGTTGATTGATGGCATCGCGGACTATACCAGGCAGCAGGATGCGAATGCGGCTCAGATCACCCGCGGTATCGAACAGATTTCCGTTGTGGTTCAGAACAATGTTGCCACATCGGAAGCCAGCGCTGCTGCCAGCGAGGAACTGTCCGGCCAGGCGGCTATGCTGCGGGAGCTGGTGGCCAGGTTCCGGCTGCAAGGACAATAAACGATTTGAAAAAGTATTTGGAGCTCTGGATGGGGTCTTTCTGGAAGAGCTTTTTGTGATGTATCAGATGATTGTGGAAGAGGGAAAGAGATAAAAGTAAGAAAAAGTAAGGAAGTTGCAGTAAAATATTCATTTTCCATGGATTTTTGTGCCAATTTATGATAAAATGAGATGTCTGTATTCAGAAATATTCGCAATATGGACGATGCCGATATCATGCCAGCCCCATGGCTGATATGGCGAAAAATAAGAGGAAAGAGAGGAGTAAAAAGTTGAAGCACAGGATGAAGTGGAAACGACGGGTGGCAGTCATGCTCACGATTGCTTTGACTGGCAACACCTGGGCAGGGGGGATGGTTACATCCTTAGCAGACAGCAAGGATTCTGTCAAATGGTCCATTGAAGAGGTGGCGGATCTGCCGGAGGAGGTTTTGAACCAGCAGGCAGGCCTGGGGACGACGGAGGATGAACTGAATCTGCCGGAGTATTTGCAGGTGATTGCCGAACAGCAGGAGGCGGAAGACGGATCTATAATGTTGCCGGCCGGGAAATCAGAGACAGGAAAAGCCACGGACACAAACTGGGCGCAGGAAGCCACGGATTCCGGACATGAGAAAAAAGCGACAGATTCCAACTCTGACAGCCAGGAAGACTTATGGGAACTGGTTCCGGTTACCTGGTCGCTGGTCAATGCGGATAATGGACAGGATGCTTATGACGGTGGGGCTCCAGGCACCTATGTATTCGAGGCGGAACTGGCGGATGACCGCTATGAGATGGGGAGCGCTCTGCTGCCGGTGGTTACGGTGGAAGTGGAAGAAGACGCAGAGATTGTAGAGTACATAAGCGAGCTGGAGTATATGGGGGACATAGAAACCTCAGTATCTACAAGCTTTTTCAGCCTGGATGACGGTCTGGTTGATCTGAAGGGATCAAATGAAGAGCGCTGGATTGACCGGATTGATGTGCCACAGGAGATGCTGGATTTTTATCAGGTATTGGAGGAAGGTACCGACAACGACGGAACGGAAGACGTTTTGATTGATGACGAATACTTTTCACGGGATACTGCTAAACCATTTACAGTCACGACGGAAACCGGCGAAAAAACGGAAAAACGGTACAATGTGATTCCGGTTATGACCATAAAAGATACTCCGAAACTGGAGGATAATCAACGGGAGTATTATAGAAATTGCCTTTATGCCTCCTATTTCGCATTTGATCGGGATCATCCGGAGGTCTTCTGGTTAGACAACAGCTGGACCTATTGGTATGGAACGGGAAGGTATGTGGGAGGAGAGGCTCGCTATGACTACACCCTGTATTTTATGCTGAAGAGCCATGAGAGCGGGGATGTTATTGATGCCCGCGCCAAAGATTACCGGAGCGAAGCTGCGATAGACCAGGCGATCCGCAATCGGGATCAGAATGTGAAGACAATTCTGAGCAGTGTTGATTCCTCCGATGTCGTGGATCAGATTTTGGGATATAATGAATGGCTGGTCATGAACAATGCCTATAATGCAGATTTAAGTAATGCAGAGGAAAATTATCCGGCTGCCTGGGAATGCACCTCCGCATTGGAGGGCAACGCCGGCAATAAGGGGCCGGTATGCGAGGGATACGCCCGGGCATTCAAAGTACTGTGCGATCAGGCAGGAATTCCCTGTGTGCTGGTAGACGGTTTTACCTATGGCGATCCTGACGGGGCCCATATGTGGAATTATGTCGAGATAGACGGCGCGTGGTATGCCGTGGACGTAACCTGGAATGATCCATTTGATAAGAATAATGCGAATGCCGCTGTGTCCGGGTATGAAAATATCGACTGGCTGTTTTTGGGCGCAGAAACCGAGGTGGAGGAAGATGCCGCTGGGAATGTCTGGAATTTCCTGGAAACTCATCCAGTAAGCAATCACCCAAGCCAGAATTGCCCAAGTTTTACCAATGGGCCGGAGCTGAGTGCGGACAGGTATCCCCTGTCTGTCCCGGAGGTGAAATTTACTTCCTCCAGCGCGGTACAGAGCGTGTCCTATACCGGAAGCGCCCCGCAGATCATCCCTCCATTGGTAACCATAGAGGACAGAAACGGCAAGATAACTGAGGTTTCGAATCCTGTCCTTTCCTATTCTTATCAAGTTAGTGGCGGATCTGGATATACCAGTGGACTGCCTGTAAATGCAGGCACCTATACCATCCGGGCACGGGTGGAAGCGTCCAAGGAAGGCGGTTATCGGGCAGCTGACAGTATTAATACCATGACGCTGACCATAAAAAAGGGAACCCGCACGATTCCGGCGCCGGAGGCCGCCGGTAAGACGGATTCTTCCGTCACCTTAAAAGAGCTGACGGCTTTTGTCGGGGCCAACGACGGTACAGTAGAATATACTTACAGTACCGATGCGAAAGTACCGGGCGCAGTCTGGCAGAAGAGTCCTGTGTTTACAGGATTAAAGCGGAATACCACTTATTATTTCTTTGCCCGGATTACGGGCGGCAGGAATTATGAGGATGCTGTATCTGTCGGAAGAGAGGTGGCGACTGAAAAAACGAAGCTGCCGAAGCCTTCGCTGAAAAAGAACACTTATCCTTATACCGGTGAGAGTATCACCATTACTCCGGAAGGGTTTGACGGGACAATAATGACCATTACTGGAAATACCGGAATAGGACGGGGCGTGTACGAGGCAAAGATTTTTCTGAAGAGTTCCGATTATGTCTGGGAGGACAATACCACCAATCCCGTGATTCTGGAATGGAAGATTTTGCTGGCAAGAACATTCCCGGCCTTAAGCGTATCGGAGGACAGCATCACGGAAACCAGCGTTCTTTTAAGAGGTATTACTCCTGAGCCTCCGGAAAGCGCCAGTGACGGCAAGCTGGAATATGGCTATGCATTGGCCGATGACAGCGAGCAGGTGGAAAACTGGCAGAGCAGCAACACATTTACCGGGCTGGAGAGCGGCACGACCTATTATTTCTTTGCCCGGATGACTGGCGGCAGCATATATGTGGATTTGATATCTGAATCGCTTGCCGTTACTACTAAGAAGTTCAAAGTGAAAAAACCGGCGCTGGCGGATGCCGGAAGCTATGTTTACCAGGGAAGTGCCATCCAGGCAGCCGTTACTGGTTATGATGAAGAAACTATGGCCATCAGCGGTATGGAAGCGGTGAATGCCGGAGATTATAAAGCAACGATCAGCCTGAAGGAACCCAAACATTATGAGTGGGAGGATGGCACGGTGGCAGATGTCACTTTGGCGTGGAAGATCACCAAAAAGCCGGTGACGGTAAAAGCGGCGGATAAGCGCAAAACTTATCGGACAGAGAATCCAGAACTGACTCTGGAGGAGTTGCCGGCAGGTTTGCTGGTGGGGTCTGATACCATAGAGGCGCTGAAAGTGACCCTTACCACCACGGCGGAAAAGGATTCGGCCCCGGGAGAGTATCCGATCACCGGAACAGCCGGGACAGACGGCAACTATGAAGTGACGGTAGAACCGGGAATTCTCACCATTGCCAGAAGATCGTCAGGCGGCGGTGGAGGAGGAGGCGGTGGTGGTTCGTCTACCGGTGGTAGCGGCGGCACTAAGACCACCGGAGGAGGCCCTGGCGGCAGCTACGCCATCACAGGAAGCTGGCAGGGAGGCAGCCAGGAAGGCTGGAAATTCCTAAAGAGCGACGGCAGCTATGTGGTAAACACCTGGGGATATGTCAACAATAACTGGTATTATTTCGATGCTAACAGCAATATGGTTACCGGATGGTATCCGGTCAACGGTCAGTGGTATTACTTAAATCCGGCGGAAGGGGCCGGGCAGGGGTCCATGATAACCGGCTGGCATTTTGATCCGGTTTATCAGAGCTGGTTCTATCTCGTCCCGGCAGGAAACATGGCCACTGGCTGGCTGGAGATTGGCGGCAAGTGGTATTATCTAAATCCGGGGGCAAACGGAACGCAGGGTGCCATGGCTACTGACTGGCAGGAGATTGACGGTAAGTGGTACTATTTAAATCCGGAGGCCGGCGAAACGCAGGGCGTTATGGCTGTCAGCACTTATATCGGCAATTTTTATGTAGGAGCGGACGGCGCACTGGTACAATAAGCGCCATTGTATTGTAAAACGGATATTACGATAAAAGAAAACTGTCTCAAAGGTTACTTTGAGGCAGTTTTTTTATTGGGGAATATCAAATCCTTTTTATTCCGAAAAGGAGGTAGGAGGGAGACCATGTCATTAAGTTTCGCGCTGAGAATACTCAGCCATGGAAAAAGGAGCGGGAAGCGGCGGGAAAAGATCTGCCGCTTTTGACTTTGCAGGGATTTAGAAGTCCTTAAATCCCTGAGTTTTGCCTT
>CAJUPI010000046.1 GCA_910588125.1 uncultured Lachnospiraceae bacterium | reverse complement strand
ACCGTCCGAACACAGGATAGAGAAATGACGGGTGACTTATTTTGCAACACCCTCTGACCATAATGGGCAAGCACTTTACCTAATTGAGGATAGGCTGCTTCTCTGGCCTTCCCTTGTGTTTCTGATAAACCATATCTGAACTTGGCTTTCCCATGCTTTTCAGGATGTATTCCTATATTCCTGTTTGCGCTATTTTTCATTGCAGCCCTGTTATAAAGAAAGCTCCGCTACATGATACCACAGCTCTCCCCTGCTGTCCGGCAGCTTCCGGTAAATCTTCTCAATCCGCCCGAACACAGACGCGCACTCCTCCCTGTCCACATCAGCCAACATCAGGATATAATGGCTGCTGCCATAGCGGGTATAGACATCCTTCCGGCTCAGCGCCCTGCCTACCGCCTCTTTTAGCCGCTCCATCTGCTTAACAAAATCGCCTTCCCGGCCGGCCTTTGACTCATTCTGCGACAGAGTCAGAAACATCAGCAATAATCTCCTGCTGCAATCCTCCATCATACGGGCTGTCAACCGGCAGTGATCGACAAAACTAGGATATGTACAGTAATACGCCCCGCTGTCTTGATCCGCATCAAAAATAGATCTTGCTATCTCGTCTTCTTTCCCCGAAAAGCTCCGCTCCTTCGCCCGCCAGACCTTCTGTTCCTGGCTCTGCTGGGAATGCCTGCCGGAAAACATTATCTCGTCAAAGCACTCCTGCATCTCCTGCATTGGCGGAATCCCCATCTCACGGGCATACAGCTCCGCGGTTTTATTATAAATATTCAAAGCTTCATCATTCCGGTGCATAGCCAGACAACAGCGCATCATCGAAACCTGCCAGCCATCAAAGGGATAAATGTCTGCAGCATGAGTATATAGCTTCAGCAGCTCCTTATAATTGCCTGTTTTGTGATATTCCTCCTCCAGCACATCCACAACCCAGAGATAACGCTCCTTTAAATAAACATTCTTGCCATAAAACCACAGATCCGACATATTCATCGGCAACAGCTCTCCCCGGTAGGCCTCCTCCGCCTTTCTGCAAAGACGCACTCTTTCATCTCCTTGCCCGGCCTTCGCCTGACGGCTCAATTCTTCAAAACGAATCACATCGATCTCCAATGGAATCTCACTGTTCCAATAGCAGATCCCGTCACGGATCGCCACATAATTCCCCTCCGGCAATCCGGCTGATACCAGCAGCCCCTTCAAACGATAAATCAGATTATTCAGATTCCTGTTGCGGTTGCCGCCGCCGGTCTGATCTCCCCACCCATACAAGCAGTCAATCAACTCACTCTTGGGAATCCCCTTTTTACCAGACAATAAAAGGATCTGAAACAAACGTAAGGATTTGGCACTAATTGATTTGTTAAATACGATCGGATTTGTACCATAATATACAGTGAATTTTCCTAACATCTGAATATGCAGTGTTTCACTTTTCATATTTTCCCAACCTACCATTATCTCTTTCAGCTCAGATCGGAAACCTCTGTTACCTGCGCCGCCATTTTCCCGTCTGAGATCCTTACCATTACCATGTCTCCAACTTGTACTTTTCTTACACTTTCCAACCGCCTGCCATCCCGGTCGGTCACAAACCCAAAACCATTGCTGATCCTCTCTAATGGTGACAAATCATGCAGACGCTGGCTCGTTAGCGCCAGCCGGTGTTTCGCTGCCTCCAGCCGCTGTCCCATCACCTCACGTAGCCGTTCCTCAATATGCAGCAATTGCTGCTTCTTCTCCCGAAGCTGCCGCTCCGGATCCTGAAAACGCAGCCGCATCTGATATTGCTGCAGCCGATACCGCAGGCGTTCCATCCTTCTTCCCATAGAACGGACAAGATTTTTTTCGTACAATATCCGCCGTTCCTCAAACTGCCGATAGTCAAACACCGCCAGCTCCGCCGCCGCCGATGGCGTCGGCGCCCGCAAATCCGCCACATAATCGGCAATCGTCACATCCGTCTCATGGCCGACTGCCGAGATCACCGGTGTCCGGCATTCAAAGATCGCCCGGGCCACCATTTCTTCATTAAAAGCCCAAAGATCCTCGATAGAACCGCCGCCCCGGCCCACTATCAGCACATCCAGTCCCATCTCATCGAGAGTCCGAATCCCTGCTGTGATGCTGGCCGCCGCCCCGCTGCCCTGCACCAGCGCCGGATAAAGAATAAGCTGAACGTAAGGATTACGGCGCGAAGCAATATTCATAATATCGCGAATCGCGGCCCCGGTAGAAGCCGTTACCACCCCTACCCGCCAGGCATACTTGGGAATCTCCTGCTTGTATTCCGGCGCAAACATTCCCATCTCTTCCAATTCATCCCGCAGCAGCAAAAACCGCTCAAACAATCCGCCCAAGCCGTCCAGTTCAATCTGCCTGGCATAAAGCTGGTAGCGGCCGTCCCGCTCATAGACATCCACCGCGCCGCTCACCACTACCTGCTGCCCTTCCTGCATCTGAAAACGCAGCCCGGTCCGCCGTTGTCCGGCAAACATGACTGCCGCCAGCGTACCCCCTTTATCCTTCAATGTAAAATAGATATGTCCTGAGCTATGATATTTGCAGTTGGATATCTCCCCCCTCACCGAGATACGGCTGAGGGCAAAATCCTGGGCAAACATATTTTTAATATAAGAATTTACCTGCGATACCGTATAAATACTTGCCATATTATTCTTCTGTCACCAGCTTTGCCAGAATACCGTTGATAAAAGCCGGCGAATCCTTGCCGCCATACTTTTTCGCCAGATCCACTGCCTCATTGATCGCCACTTTCTCCGGCACCTCGCTGTCATACAGCATCTCATACAACGCCTGACGCAGGATCGTCAGTTCCACTTTCCCCATCCGTCTGGTCTTCCATCCCTGGGCCACCTCATTAATCCGCTCATCCAGTTCCGGAATTTTTGCTGCCATATTCTCTACCCGCGCTGTCAGAA
This sequence comes from uncultured Lachnospiraceae bacterium, assembly GCA_910588125.1. GTDB lineage: Bacteria > Bacillota > Clostridia > Lachnospirales > Lachnospiraceae > Brotaphodocola. The sequence continues at coordinate 22,669 of CAJUPI010000046.1, read as the reverse complement.
AGGAGCGTTCTTTCTCCTTCATCCCTACCTGATGGATAATCACCGGTTCCCCGTCTTCTGCAACGTCATCCTCCTCCGGCGAATCAAAATACCGCTCCGCCTGCGTGGCTGCCTCTTCTGCCGGATAAAAGCTTGTCCCAAACAGCATCTTGAAGCAGTGTTCCCGCATGTCTCTTCTGGTCATGGCATCCCCCTTCTGGTAAAGCTACATAATTATTTTGCTTTTTATCTTAGCATATTTTGCAAAGAATCACAATACTTAGTGGATAATAAGTTCATTTTTTCTTTGAAACCCCATATACTTCCACTTTTTTGTAACGTCCCATTCATAATGCAGGCCACTGTTACATAATTTTTGTTTACATTCCTCGTTATCATTGTTATAATTATAAAAACCTTGTCCACTGAAAGAATATACCAACATGAAAGTATATCCTACTTGGCCATTTGAGCCTGCTATTATTTTTATCTTCCCAAGGAGCACACATGGAATACATTCCAGCAAAAACCATCGTCACTGCCACCAAAAGCCGGGAATGGTTCGGCATCGATTATAATATGAACATTTACCGCGGATGCTGCCATGGCTGCATCTATTGTGACAGCCGGTCCAGCTGCTACCAGATCAAAGACTTTGACCAGGTACGGGCCAAGGAAAATGCCCTGCTCATCATCCGCAACGATCTGCGGCGCAAAGTCCGATCCGGCGTTGTCGGAACCGGATCCATGAGCGATCCCTATAACCCATTTGAAAAAGAACTTCTTTTGACCCAGCATGCACTAGAGCTGATCGATGCCTTTGACTTCGGTGTTGCCATCGCCACCAAAAGCACTCTGCTGCTCCGGGATCTCGACATCCTTCAAACCATAAAAGAGCACTCCCCCGTCCTGTGCAAAGTCACCATTACCACTGCCAACGACACCTTAAGCAAAAAAATAGAACCCGGCGTACCTCCCTCAAGCGAGCGCTTTGCTATGATTAATACACTCAGCCAGGCAGGAATTTTCAGCGGGATCCTGTTGATGCCGGTTCTCCCCTGGCTGGAAGACAGCGAGCAAAATATTCTCTCTCTGATTCACCATGCCCATGAAGCTGGCGCCCGTTTCATCTACGCCGCCTTTGGCATGACCTTGCGGGATAACCAACGGGACTGGTACTACGCCAAGCTGGAAAAACTTTTTCCCGGCCAGGGGCTATCTGACCGTTACCGACGTCAGTACGGCTATCAATACAAATGCTCCAGCCCCCACGCCTCCCGTTTGTGGGAAATCTTTTCCCAGGAATGCGAACGCCTCAACATTCTCTATCGCATGAAAGATATCATTCCTGCCTATCAGAAAAAGTACCAGATGACACAGCTGCGGCTGTTTGATGTTTAAACCGCGATCCCTTCCTGAATCATTCCCCTTATGAAAAATCAGCCGCCATAAGCACCAATGTCATTTAATTATCTCAGAATTATCTCAAAAGGTACGCCATGGAAGAAGGCGCAAGAAGAGGCGGGTCTTGTCTGCCTGTCAGGATTTTTGACTTTTGCAGGGATTTAGAAGCCCTTGAACCTTTGAAATTTACGTTGAAATGAAAATGCACACTGTCTGAGCGAAGCGAGTTTGGGCATTTTCATTTCGTTTTTCGCAAAATTCAAAGGTTTTAGGGCTTCTTAATCCCGAAACGAGAAAAAATCCTGACAGGCAGACAAGACCCGCTCCTTCCTTCAGGGCGTACCTATCGTCGCCCTACTTATAATTGCATCCCCTCTTCAATAGCCGCTCTCAGCCTCTTCACCATCTCATCCACATCTTCTTTTTCAATCACTAACGGCGGCACAAACCGGATAACATTACTTCCTGCACTGATCAGCACCAGTTTTTGCTCTAAAAGCGCATTGTTCACGACAGGCGCCACTGCCCCGGCAAATTCCAGCCCCTGAATCAGCCCTCTTCCCCGATGGTCCTTGACACAGTCATACTGAGATACCAGTTCATCCAGCCTTTGCCACAGATAATCCCCGATTTCTCTTACGTGCTCCACAATTCGTTTCTCTTCAAATATATCCAGAACCTTAGATGCCGCCGCACATACAAAAGGATTTCCTCCATAAGTAGTCCCATGATCTCCCGGAACGATTGCCGATGCCGCCTTGCCACAGGCTAAAAATGCCCCCACCGGGACCCCGTTTCCCAATGCTTTTGCCACAGACATGCCATCCGGCTTCACATCATATCCCTGCCAGGCAAACATGTCGCCGCTCCGCCCCATCCCGCACTGGATCTCATCCAGGAAAAGCAGGGCATCATGTTCATCACACAGATTCCTCACCCCTGTGAGAAATTCCTTCGTGGCCGGATAAATCCCCCCTTCTCCCTGGATCGTCTCCATGATAACCGCGCAGGTTTTCTCACTCCACACTGCCCTCACACTGTCCAAATCATTAAATGTGGCAAACCGGATTCCCGGGACCAACGGGGCAAATGGCTCCTGATAATGGTCATTCCCTGTCACTGACAGTGCGCCTAAAGTCCTTCCATGAAAAGAATGCTTCATTGCAATAATCTCATAATCCGGCGCCATACCCTTGTTGAAGGCATAACGCTTGGCAATTTTTAAAAGCCCTTCCATTGCCTCCGCGCCGCTGTTGGTAAAAAACACCTTCTCCATACCAGATACCTTCAAAAGCTTCTCCCCTGCTTCAATAGAAGGGACATTATAAAACAGATTAGAAATATGGCAGAGCTTATCCACCTGTGCCTTCATGGTCTCCTTCAGCCCTTCACAGCTATATCCCAATCCCATGACGGCTATTCCTGCTCCAAAATCCAGATATTCCTGCCCGTCTGTATCATACAAACACACGCCTTCCCCATGGTCAAATACCACGGGAAACCGGTTATATACTTTATAAAATGCCTGTTCCGCCCGATCGATATATTGCTGTTTCTCCATATTCTTCCTCCTGCTGATTTTTGGCAGCTTTGTTATCCTGCACTGCTATGATATTTATCTGCTTCTCTTACTCCCCGGGGCGATAATACCTCTCATCTTCGTCCCGCAGAATTGCTGTTCCGATTCCCTTATTCGTAAAAATCTCCAGCAGCAGGCAATGGGAGATCCTCCCGTCTAGGATGTGCACCCGGTTTACCCCGTTTTGAATCGCATCAATACAGTTTTGCAGCTTTGGCAGCATTCCTCCGCCCAGGCTGCCGCCGTCGACAAATGCCTGAGCCTCTTCCACCGTAATCTCTGAAATCAGCGAATTCTTATCCTCAAAGTCCCGGTAAACCCCTTCTACATCTGTCAAAAACGCCAGCTTCTCTGCGTTCACAGACCGGGCAATCGCACAGGCCGCATCATCGGCATTGATATTGTAGCTCAAAAAGCTCTCATCAAATCCAATCGGACAGATGATCGGCAGGAAATCCTTTTCCAGCAAATCATAGATTATTTTGGGATTTACCTCTGTGATTTCTCCCACAAAACCGATATCTTCCCCGCCCGAGTACTTCTTTTGACATTTCAGCAGCATCCCATCCTTACCACTGATTCCCACCGCCTTTACTCCCAGTTCATTGACCAGCTGTACCAGGCTTTTATTCACTTTGTTGAGGACCATCTCGGCAATCTCCATCGTCGGTTCGTCCGTCACCCGCAGTCCATTGACAAAATGCGGTTCCATGCCCACCTTGCCAACCCATTTGCTGATCTCCTTGCCCCCTCCATGGACAATGATTGGCTTAAACCCTACCAGTTTTAAAAGTACCACATCCTGAATCACATGATGCTTCAACTCTTCGTCCACCATGGCGCTGCCGCCATATTTTACCACGATAATCTTGCGGTTAAACCGTTGAATATACGGAAGCGCCTCGATCAGCACCTCCGCCTTCTGCATAATATTCTGATCCATTTCCATCTCTGTCTTCCTCCGCTTTCAAGAGCGATAATCCGCATTAATTTTCACATAATCAAAAGTTAGATCACACCCCCAGGCCGTGGCAGACGCTTCTCCCATCTTTATATCTGCCACAGCCGTTACCTCCGGTTCTGAGAGAATCCTCGTTGCCTCTTCCTCACTGTAAGGAAGCGCCACTCCGTCTTCAATGATCTGCAACTTTCCTGCCTTACTCTCAAAAAACAGATCTACCTTTTCCGGATCAAACTGCGCTCCGGAATATCCCATCGCACAGAGAATCCGTCCCCAGTTGGCATCATGGCCAAAAATCGCCGCTTTGGTCAGGTTTGAAGTAATGATCGACTTTGATAAGGTGACCGCCTGGTCCTTGCTTTCAGCTCCCACCACCTTCACCTCAAAAAGCGCAGTGCAGCCCTCGCCATCTCCTGCCATCTTTTTTGCCAGAGTCTCATTCACCTCATGCAAGGCTTTGCAAAATGTCTGGTAATCCTCATTTTTCTCTGTGATCTCTGGATTTTTTGCCATGCCGTTGGCCAGCAGCAGTACCGTATCGTTCGTAGAAGTATCTCCGTCTACTGAGATCATATTATAAGTATCCTTAATATCCTCGCTCAGCGCCTCCTGTAAAAGCTCCTTCGAGATCGCCGCATCCGTAGTCACAAAAGCAAGCATGGTGCACATATTCGGATGAATCATTCCGGATCCTTTACACATGCCGCCTATTGTCACCTGTTTTTTGCCGATCTCCACCTGTACCGCCACTTCCTTCTTTTTTGTATCTGTGGTCATGATCGCCTGGGCAGCTGCCGTGCCGCTTGCCGGCCCGCCAGCCAGCTGTGACGCCATTTTTTCCACACCTGCCCGAATTCGATCTATGGGCAGCTGCATTCCGATCACTCCGGTAGAGGCCACCAGCACCCCGTCCTCCGGCACTCCCAGCGCTGCCGAAGCCGCCCGGGCCGTCTCCTTACAATATCCATATCCTTCCTCACCGGTACACGCATTGGCAATCCCCGCATTTACCACTATTGCCTGGACAAAGGCCGACTCCCTCACAATCTTTTGATCCCATTTCACCGGCGCCGCCTTCACAATATTTGTAGTAAATGTCCCCGCTGCACGGCATGGCGTCTTGCTGAAAACCATGGCCATGTCCATTCGATCCTTGTATTTAATCCCGGCAGCCACCGATGCCGCCTGAAATCCTGCTGCCGCTGTCACACCGCCCGCAATTCTCTTCATATATGCTCTCCTCTTTCGCTTTCTTTCCTGTACGCGTTCCTACTTTACAAAATCTGTCACATTCTTTTCATTCAATGTATAATCATAATAATTGATATCGTCCCGCTTCGTCCATCCCACGCCCTGCCAGAACGCATTTCCCACCTCATTGCTCTTGAAAGCAATCAGGCTCACCTTATTGATCCCTTCTGCCATCAGTGCCCGCATACAATGCTGTGCCATCCGATGCCCAACCCCATGCTTTCGGTAGTCCTTAGCCACACATACATGGTAAAAGCATCCCCTTCTCCCGTCATGGCCGCAAAGAATTGCTCCCACAATTCTGCCATTCTGCTCTGCCACCACGCTGGTTGTGGGATTCCGTCTTAAAAAGCGTTCCACACCCTCCCTGGAATCATCAATAGACCGAATGCCAAAGCCCTGAATGCCAATCCACAATGCATAAACGTTCTCATAATCATCCATTGTCATCTCCCGGACGATTACGCTCATGGTTCCGCCCATCGCTTCTTTTTGCTCCTCCTTCGTTCTATTTGATCGTCTTCCCGGCTGCCATCCTTCATTCCGGTGGGCCGTCCCACGCTGTCATTCATCAGACGGCAGCCCCGGGACAGCAGCCGTTTTCACATATCACGGAAATACTGCTATCTGCTTCAGCCCCGTATTTTCCGGCAGCCCAAACATCAAATTCATATTTTGGATGGCCTGTCCGGCAGCCCCCTTCACCATATTGTCGATAGCGCCCATCATCACCAGACGATTGGTGCGCGTATCAATCTGAAACGCAATATCTGCAAAATTGCTGCCCTCTACCCAGCGGGTCTGAGGCACCATCCCTGGTTTCATCACTCTCACAAAATATTCTTCACCATAATACTGATCATAAACAGCTTTCACTTCTTCTGCTGTCACCGGCCTTGTCAACGCCGCATAAGCCGTCACCAGGATTCCCCGGTTCATCGGCACCAGATGAGGCGTAAAGCTGATTACCACCGGTTTTCCCGCCGCATAAGAAAGCTGCTCCTCGATCTCCGGTGTATGGCGGTGGCTCGCCACCCCGTAAGGCTTCATGCTTTCATTCACTTCACAATACAGGCTGGGCACCTTAGCGCCCCTGCCTGCTCCCGAGGTCCCCGATTTTGCATCGATAATAATCGTTCCTGCATCGATTAGTCCCTCTTTTACCATCGGATAAAGCGTCAAAAATGAACAGGTGGGATAACATCCCGGATTCGCAATCAGCCTTGCCGCCCGGATCTTCTCCCGATTCACCTCCGGCAGCCCGTAGACCGCCTCGCCAATAAACTGAGGAGCCGGATGCAGAAGCTTGTACCACTGTTGGTAAGTCTCCACATCCTTGATCCGAAAATCTGCACTCAGATCAATGATCTTTGTTTTTGACAAAATCTCCTCAGTTACCTGAGATGCACAAAATCCCTGCGGCGTTGCCGTAAAGATCACATCTGCCAGCTCTGCCAGCTTTGCCATATCATCATCCCTGCAAGGCTCATTCTCCAGCACATGCGCCATATTCCTGTAAATAGAAGCGAAATCCTCACCCACATAGCTCCGTGAACCATACCAGACAATCTCCACATCTTCACGCTGTAGCAAAAGCCGTACCAGCTCTGCTCCCGCATAACCTGTCGCTCCGATAATACCTGCTTTAATCATTTTTTTACTTCCTCTCCCGAATTTTCGCCATCCTGTTTCCCCAGAACAGCTGCCGCTATCCATTATAGTAATTTTCTTTCCATAAGAAAAGACCCTTTTTCAAAAAATGCCAAGCCTTCCTCAGCGTTTCATAATTATACATTATAAACGAATATTATGCAATCCCTGTTTTTCATTTTTAATTTATGATTTCTTTTTTCCTCTTGCATTTCTCCTGAAAATATTGTATATTTATGAACGTTATCTGATACAATACCCTCAGGAGGATACCAAAATGAAAGAAAAAGTAATCTTAGCTTACTCCGGCGGCCTTGACACTACCGCCATTATCCCGTGGCTTAAAGAACATTTCGATTATGAAGTTATATGTTGCTGCATCGACTGTGGCCAGGGCAATGAACTGGACGGCTTAGAAGAACGCGCCAAATTATCCGGCGCCTCCAAGCTATATATTGAAGATTTGGTTGATGATTTTTGTGATAACTATATCATTCCCTGCGTACAAGCCGGCGCCGTATATGAGAACAAATATCTCCTCGGCACCTCGATGGCCCGCCCCGCCATTGCTAAACGTCTCGTGGAGATCGCCCGCAAAGAGGGCGCCACAGCCATTTGCCATGGCGCTACCGGCAAAGGCAATGATCAAATCCGTTTTGAGCTGGGCATCAAAGCTCTGGCCCCCGACTTAAAAATCATTGCTCCCTGGCGTATGACCGATGTATGGACTATGCAGTCCCGCGAAGACGAGATCGAATACTGCCGTCAGCATGGCATCAATCTGCCGTTTTCCGCTGACAACAGCTACAGCCGCGACCGCAATCTCTGGCATATCAGTCATGAGGGCCTGGAGCTGGAGGATCCGGCCAACGAACCCAACTACGATCATCTCCTGGTTTTAGGCGTAACCCCCGAAAAGGCACCGGAAGAAGGGGAATATGTAACCATGTCATTCGAAAAAGGGGTTCCGGTCCGTGTCAACGGAGAATCCATGAAGGTTTCCGATATCATCCGCAAGCTCAATGAACTGGGTGGCAAACACGGCATTGGTATCGTTGATATTGTAGAAAACCGCGTCGTCGGCATGAAATCCCGCGGTGTCTATGAGACTCCCGGCGGCACTATACTCATGGAAGCTCATCAGCAGCTGGAAGAGCTGGTTCTGGATCGCGCTACCATGGAGGTAAAAAAAGACATGGGCAATAAGATGGCTCAGATTGTCTATGAAGGGAAATGGTTCACCCCCTTGCGTGAGGCTGTGCAGGCTTTCGTAGAATCCACACAGCAATACGTAACCGGAGATGTCAAATTCAAACTGTATAAGGGCAATATCATCAAGGCCGGCACTACCTCCCCTTACTCCCTGTACAGTGAATCTCTCGCCTCCTTCACCACCGGCGATCTTTATGATCACCACGATGCCGATGGATTTATCACCCTGTTTGGTCTGCCGTTGAAGGTTCGTGCTATGAAGATGGCTGAGATTAAAAAGAATTAAAAACAGGGTCTTAAGAGGTACGCCTGGGAGGAAGGAGCGGGAGGGCAGGCGGGGTGGTCAGTCCAGGAGCTTTTTCCCGTTTCGGGATGTAAGAAGCCCTAAAATTTTTGAATTTTGCAAAAAGCGAAACGAAAATGCACACTGTCTGAGCGAAGCGAGTTTGGGCATTTTCGTTTCGCTTTTCGCAAAAATCAGAGATTTTAGGAATTCTTAATCCCGAAACCGGAAAAAGCAGCAGACCATTTCCCGCTTCTTCCCTCTCCTTTTTCCCTGGCGTACCTTCTAAGAAAATCACCTTAATAACATTAGTTGCGTCCCCCTCGCGACGCCCTATCCCAATCGCAGATACATTTTTGACACACTTCTTTTTACGACACTGCTTCCCCCGGGAGCTGTGCCAGCAAAATACCGGCAAATACCAGTCCGCAGCCCAGCATTTCTTTCAGCGACAGCTTCTGTTGCAGCAGTACCCACCCTGCCAACACGGAAAATACCGATTCCAGACTCATCAACAGAGACGCTACCGTAGGCGCCACATCCTTCTGCGCTATCACCTGCAATGTATAGGCCACGCCACAGGACATGATCCCTGCATAGAGAATCGGCAGCCACGCCGCTGCCACTGCTCCCCAGGAGGGCTTTTCAAATAAAAGCATTAATATTGCCGATATCAGTCCGGCGGTAAAAAACTGTACGCAGGAGATCACAACCCCATCTCCTCTGGGAGAAAAATAGTCAATCACTATGATATGCAGCGAAAATCCAATCGAGCACAGAAATACCAGAAAATCTCCTTTTCCCACAGAAAAGCCTTCCTTAATGCAAAGCAGATACATCCCCACCGCCGCAATGCCTACACTGAGCCATACGTTTATCCCGACCCGCTTTTTCATCAGCAGACCCAGAATGGGGACCAAAATGATATAAAGTGCCGTGATAAACCCGGCCTTCCCCACACTGGTATACGCAATTCCAAACTGCTGCAGCGAACTGGACAAGCATAAAACCGTCCCGCAACAAATGCCACCCACAATCCCTGCCTTCTTTCGGTTCTTCTTCTCAGCAGCCAGAAGCTCTCGGCATGGCTCCGGATTCAGCCTCCGCAGTAGAAAAATGCACGGGATCAACACGGCGCCGCCGATCAAAAAACGGCTCGCATTAAAAGTAAAACCTCCTACATAGTTCATCCCCTCGCTTTGGGCCACGAAAGCAATTCCCCAGATCAAGGCCGTCATTACCAGCATTCCACTGCTGAACAGTTTTTTTCTCTTCTGCTGTTCCATCCTTCCTTTATCCTCCTGTTACTTTTCCACATAATCCTCAAAACCTGAGCTAAATACCTCTCGTCCATCCTCATATACCCAGAATGCCTCGGTATCTTCCAGGGACTCGATGAATGCCATCCCTTCCTCCAACGGCATATTAAATACGGCTGTCGATAGGGCATCCGCCCGGGCACCATCCGGGCTCAGAATCGTCACAGATGTAAACTCCTGTCCCGGCATCAATGTTTCCGGATCAATAATGTGATGATAACGCACTCCGTCTACCTCATAATACCGCTGATAGGTCCCGCTCGTCACCAATGCCAAATCCTCAAGCTTCAGCGCATAGAGGTAAGACTGGCCACCGGAAGTATCCGGATTCTGAATTCCCACCCGCCAGGGACTGCCATTTCCTTTCGTTCCGATTGTCTGAACATTGCCGCCGATACTAATCAGAGCTGAGCTGACTCCCGCTTCCCGCAATTTTTCACAGATCCTCTGCGCCGCATACCCCTTGGCCACGGCTCCTACATCCAGGCTCATCGCCGGATCCTCCAGATATACCGAAGACTTTGACTCATCGATCCGAACGTCTCCTATATCCATATGCTCGGCTGCTTTTTTCAGCTCCTGCATATCCGGAATCTCTGCCTGCTTTGGATGCGCAATGCCATAAGTCCGGTACTCATGCCACAAAGAAAGCACACTTCCCATCGCCACATTTACCCGGCCATTGGTGTTTGCATACTCATCCTTGGCAAACTCTATCAGTCCCACAATCTCCTCATCCGTCTGCACCGGCGTGATTCCTCTGTTATCATTAATCGTTTTAATATTGTTAATCCCCTGGTAGTTTTCATAAATATCAAACAACTGATGATAACTCTTCAATTCCGACTCAAACAATTCCTTATACTCCTGAAATTGCTGCTCATCCTCCGCATATACCGTGAACGTCGTAAACGTATCAAAATAATCAAAGTACTGTGCATCATACTCCCTGCCTGGATCTTCCTGCATACAACCCACCAAAAGCAAAGCCGCCATTCCCACAGCAAACCACTCTCTCATTTTCCCCGCCTTCCTAAATGACTAGCCAAAAAAGACTTCCCTATCATATCACAAAAAGTCACCTGTGCAAACCCTAATCTCAATTAGTTAATTTTATCAGAGGGTACACCCCCTTCTTTCCCACAAAAAAGGAACCATTGCTTCGTCATATGCGATACAATCGTTCCTTTTTAGGCTTCATCTCTTATGTCAGTTATCAGATTCAGGGGCCCTGCCTACCGGCCAGCCGGTACAAAACCCACACTCTCCAGAAATCTTCCGAATGCTTTTCTCCCTTCCGGTGTACATTTATATACCCCCGCGTCCTCCAGCACCCGGGCAAATACCTTTCCTACTTCGTCCTGGAGAATCTTCTCCACATTTTCTCTGGTTATCTCATCATAGGAAGAGCGGAAATCCTTTACCCAGTCGGCGTGTTTCTCCAGCATCTCATTACTGCGGATATCCTTTCCTTCAACCAGGTACTCTCCTAAAAGAGCCAGCTCATCTTTCAGACGGGAAGGCAGCACTGCCAGTCCCATGACCTCGATCAGCCCGATATTTTCTTTCTTAATGTGATGCAGATCCTGATGGGGATGGTATACGCCCAGAGGGAACTCTTCTGTCGTAATATTATTTCTCAATACCAGATCCAGTTCATACCATTCTCCGTTTTTCCGTGCAATCGGAGTAATGGTATTGTGAGGCTCGCCATCGGTCTCAGCATAAACGAATGCCGCTTCATCCGTATATCCTCTCCATGCCCCCAATACTTTGTCTCCCAGGTCAATCAGTCTTTCTGGATCCTTGCCCCGCAGACGCAGCACAGACATCGGCCAGTACACAATACCTGCTTCGACATCTTCAAAGCCCGGCATCACAAAATGCTGTTCCATCCCTGCCTTCGCCATGGCAAAGGTGTAATGCCCACCCTGAAAATGATCATGGCTCAAAATCGAGCCGCCTACAATCGGCAGATCCGCATTGGAACCCAGGAAATAGTGAGGAAACTGCTTTACAAAATCAAACAGTTTTACAAATGCCGCCCGCTCAATCTTCATCGGCGTGTGTTGCCCGTTAAATACAATACAGTGTTCATTGTAGTAGACATATGGCGAATATTGAAATCCCCACTGGCTGTCATTGACCGTAATGCGGATTACCCGGTGATTATTCCTGGCCGGATGGTTCAGGCGCCCTGCATAGCCTTCATTTTCCATGCACAGCAGGCATTTCGGATAGCCGCTCTGTTTTGCCAGCTTAGCTGCCGCGATTGCCTTCGGATCCTTCTCTGGCTTTGAAAGGTTGATCGTAATATCCAGATCCCCATAAGGTGTCTTTGCCATCCACTTCTGATCCTTGCTTACCCGGTATCGGCGGATATAATCCGAGTCCTGGCTCAGCTTGTAGAAATAATCTGTAGCTTGCCTGGCTCCCTGCTCCTCATAGATCTTCCAGAATTTCGCCGTCACCTCCGTGGGCCGCGGCATCAGACAATCCATCAGTTTGGTATCGAACAAATCCCGGTAACCCACGCTGTCCTCTGTAATCCCCTGTTCGCAGGCATAATCCAACAATTCCTTTAATGTCTCTTCCAGATCCACATCATGATACTGCTGCTTGGGCTCCTCATACTCGTCCAGCCTTAATGTCTCCAGAATCCGGTTTGTCGCATAGATCCGGTCTCCCTCCTCAATCAGCCCCGTCTCCAGCCCATATTGCACCAGCTTCTTAATCCCATCGTATACCATCTGCCTTTGACCTCCCACTTTGTTATATTGTTGCAGCTGCTTCATAGTTCTGCCACAATCTCACTGTTTTTTCTTGTCTAGTATAATCCTTTTGCCGTCAAATTGCTATGGTATAATGGAGTTATTTTCAGTTTTTATTGCATGCTTCTTCTTACTGCCGGCTCAATCCGTTCTATGATCCAGCCGCCTAGCATCCCAATCACCGCCCCGGTGGCCACACCGGAGGCCAGCAGCATCGGGAAATAGGCAAACACACCGGCTGTCCGGGTCACGTACGCCGCCACTGTCAGTTGCCCTGCATTGTGGAAAATCCCTCCCAGAATGCTGACACCCACCGCGCCAAACCAGCCGGTCTTTTTTGCCACAATCATAACCGCCATGCTCACCGTGCCGCCTGCCAATCCATAAAGCATGCTGAAAGCATTGCCAAAGGTAAAGCCCACCAACACAATCCTCACTAACGCCGTCAATGCCGTGCCTGCTATTCCTATGGTATACAAGCCTACCACACTGACCAGATTTGCCAGCCCCAGTTTGATCCCCGGCACCGGTACGGGTATCGGAATCATCGCTTCCACATAGCTGAATACAAACGCCAAGGCAATCAGCATTCCATACCATGCCGCCCTTTTGCCTGCTTTTCTTCCTCTGTCACCCATAATTCTCCGTCCGCTTTGTCGTTCTCTCGTTTTATTTTTCCTGGGATCGCCACTTAAAGTTAGGAATCACATCGCTCCATTTCTCAATTCCGATGAGTGATTTGGCAAACTCTGTCGTTTCCAGCGTCGTCTTACGGTTATCAATGTTTTTATATACAGACCATGATTTTTTCCGCATCGTCGGCACGATATCATTTGTCTTACTCATATCGCATTTCCACAGGCCAAAGGTCTGAGATGCTGCAGCCTCCGACGGGGCGTCCACCTGCCGGCTCATAATAAAGGCGTCTATATACGGATTGCTGTCTGCCAGATAATAGGCATATGCAATCGCTGCCGCCTGCAGATCATTATTCTCACCCCTGGTTGCACTGGTAGAGGTAAAGCCCTGCTCGGACAGGATAATATGCCGCACCTTCCCGTCTCTGCCCCGCAATGCGCCATTCTGCATATAATCGGTCAGTACATTCAAATTCTTCAGATTCACCACCGGCGAACTGGCATCATTTTTAATCAGGCCAGTCTGATCATCGTCCCAAAATTCCGGCTCTGTCAAAGGAATCGAATATGGATGATACGCCAGCCCCCAGTCCATCGCTCCCCCGGCGCCCGTCTTATCTGCAAACCGGTCCACAATATCCTTCGCATTATATTTTGTCGTACCATTTGCTTCATGGTTCCAGTTATAATCCGTGGAAAAGAACAGCCGGTCATTCTGATTCGTACTGCGTATCGCCGTATAAAACACCCGGAATGCCCGCTCGTATTCCTGAATATACTGATCAATTCCCATAGGCCCGATATAATTCCATTGCTGATTATTGATCTCGTTGCCGATAATCCAGTTCGACACCTTCCCATAGGGAGAATTCAAACTGCTGTAGCGCTCTGCCAGGAAGGACGCGATTGCCTTAATCGTCTCATAGCCCTCTTTGGTGGAAGCGTTAAAACCATAATAAAATACTTGGTTCGCCGGCTGCTTTGTCACCCCCGGATAGACCAGCTGCGGAGTACTGTCATTCCATGCATTTAAAAGCACAGCTGTGACCGTCATACTCTTCTCCGACATTCTCCGAATGGTATAGTCCAGAGTCTCCAGCACTTCCTGGTTAAAGCTATAACTCTTGCCGTCATAAGTATAGTTGATCCCCTGCCCAAGAAGATGATGGAACGGAATATTGACAATTACATGATTCACCCCCAGCTCAAAAGCATCAGCCACCATGCTGTCCGTATTTTGAATCAACAGTCCTTTCTTATTCTGTGCCGTACGATACGGCTCTGTATGCTTTGCCAGTACCTCCGGATTTGTCACATAAGCAGTATTACTGACCTGAGTATAGCCCTCCCCGTCATACACTGCCACCACAAACCGGGAATATAGCCGGTTCTGCTCCGTTCCCAGATTCAATGCAATATCAAAAGAAAGCGGATCTCCCTTTGTGATCCATCCGCAGTAATCGGTTCTGCCCTCCAATGTGTCCTGATAGGGCTGCAATTCAAACAAGTACAGATAATTATCATAAAATGCCGGATCCGACCAGGTTCCTTCCATCTGCCCCCGGATGGCAATCTGATTGCCTCCCTCAATGGCACAGCTCATAATATGTGCAAATTCTGTGGGTGCCGGCTTAACTGGCTGCGTCTCCTCCGCTGCTGTCTCGGCGGCCGTGGTTTCCTCCGGATTCGCCATCGCACACATCCCATTCATCCCCGTCAAAAGCGCCGCCAGCGCCATAGCTTTCATCATTCGTCTAATCGGATATTTTCTCATGAATCTTTTCTGCCTCCTTTTTACGTCTTTCCTTATTATATCCAATTACCAGTTAAATACAAGTTCCCGGGCCCTTACGGTCTCTTACATTTTCCTTAATTGCCAGAAAGTTGTATTTTATCAATAAAAATGGCGAAAATAAACCACCCGTCATTTCTCTCATCTTGTGTCCGGCTGTCCACGGGCATACGGTCTGGGATTGGCGGACTTTGTCCGTTAAAAGCAGACTGTGTGTACGTGAACCATACGAAACACAGGATAGGGAAATGACGGGTGGTTTTATTTTACCACGCCTCTTTAAAGAATTACAAATATTTTTTCAACGCTTCCACTTTATCCAGGCGCTCCCAGGGCAGATCCAGATCCGTCCTTCCGAAATGTCCATAAGCAGCGGTCTGCTTGTAGATCGGCCTTCTCAGATCCAACATTTTGATAATTCCCGCCGGACGCAAGTCAAAATTCTCCCGGATAATCTCCACCAGCTTCTCACTGCTCAGCTTTCCGGTTCCAAAGGTATCTACCATGATAGATGTCGGATATGCCACTCCAATCGCATAAGAAAGCTGAATCTCACATTTGTCTGCCAGTCCGGCCGCCACCACATTCTTTGCCGCATAGCGGGCCGCATAAGCAGCAGAACGATCCACCTTCGTGCAGTCTTTTCCAGAAAATGCGCCGCCGCCGTGGCGGGCATAGCCGCCGTACGTGTCTACGATAATCTTCCGTCCGGTCAGTCCGCTATCGCCGTGAGGTCCGCCAATCACAAACCGTCCGGTGGGATTTACATAAAATTTCGTATTTTCATCGATCAGCTCTGCCGGAAGCACCTCATCAAAAACATATTTTTTAATATCCTGATGGATCTGCTCCTGCTCCACATCTGCATCATGCTGGGTGGAAAGGACTACCGCCTCCAAACGCAACGGCTTGCCGTTCTCATCGTATTCTACTGTCACCTGGCTCTTTCCGTCGGGGCGCAGATAAGGCAAGATACCTTCTTTGCGCACCTCTGTAAGACGGCGGGCCAGCTTATGGGCTAGCGCAATCGGATATGGCATATACTCCTCTGTTTCATTGCTGGCAAAACCGAACATCATTCCCTGATCCCCCGCGCCGATAGCGGCCAGCTCGCTGTCGCTCATCCGGTTCTCTCTGGCCTCCAATGCCTTGTCCACTCCCATGGCAATGTCTCCGGACTGCTCATCCAAAGCTACAATCACGCCACAAGTATTGCAGTCAAACCCATACTCCGCATTATCATAGCCAATCTCCCTCACCGTATCGCGGACAAGCTTCTGAATATCCACATAGCCCTTGGTGGTAATTTCACCCATCACCAGCACCAGGCCAGTAGTGGTACAGGTCTCACAGGCCACCCGGCTCATGGGATCCTGTTCCATCAATGCATCCAGGATAGCATCGGAAATGGCATCGCACATTTTGTCCGGATGTCCCTCAGTCACAGACTCCGACGTAAACAACAACTTCTCCATGAAAACTCCTCCTTCGAATTCAAATGGCTCCTCGCAAATCCCTGTCTTCCTATAAACCCTCATTTCCCAGGAATTTGGACAAAAGAAAAGTCCGCAGCAATCATACTCCGGACTTGATATATTTCGCACATCAAATCCTCTTATTGCTCGATTTCTCGCTCAGGTTGGCACCTTCCGAACGCTCCTGCAAGCATTCCGCCCGGGGTTGCCGTGACTTCACAGATCCTTTGTATCTCCATCACTCTGAATAAGGGATAATACGCACTTTTCAATTGTTATTCTTTGTTACAAAATTATACTAGCAGATAATAAGAAGAGTGTCAAGAAAAACCTTTTTTCAATTGTCAAAATTCTCCTCATACATATCAGCCGGAATGAACACCTGGAACACCTCTTTTTCATTCGGCTCCTCCAGGTTTGCCAGCTCAATCCGCAGTGTGCCGTCTCCCATATTTTTCATGGCGCACTTCTGATTTCTTCCCTGCTCCCCTGAAGCAAGATATTGCCAGTACCTCTCGGAATCCTCAATGTTTTCGACATCAACTGCCATGATTCTTTTTTGCTCCCAGTCCATCCAAAGGCAGACTCCTCCATCCCGTACCGTAAGCAGGCTGCCCGGCAAGTCTCCCAGTTTTATCTGCTCGGTAAAATCCGGCCTTACCCGCATAATCGGCCTGGGAAATTCTCCGGCATTTGTCCAGCCCTCATAGTATATATAGCCGTCATCATAGCACATTCCCTCCGCTACCGCGTAGTGAAGATCCCCAATTTTTCGATCGCTGCCGTCCAGCCGGATACTGATCACCAAGGTTCTCTTCATACTGAGCATAGATGCTTCGGCAAATCCCCAAAATAAAATACGATCCTCTGTCAAAATGAATTTTTGATGATTTCCCCGGCCCAGATAAACCAGCTTATCGATTACCTCAACCGTACCATCATGGCTTCTGGCCATCTCCACCCGGCCATAAGGAATATGATAGGGATTCCGTTTATAAGGTTCATCCTCCTCCGTCTTTTCAAATGGCAGTAGTTCTCTTGGTGTCCGCAGGTAATAATCATAATCTGCCCTTTCAAACAACCAGCGCTCCTCGGAAATCTCTCCCTTGGGATTCACCAGTTCCCGGCCATCCCCAAAAAACAAGAATGCCTGGGTCAGAACCTGCTGCCCTGGATCATAATAGCCATAAAACAGGTCAATGAGCCGCCCCCTTCCTCCGTCAGAAGATACCGCTCCCAGAACAGCAATCCGGCCATCTTCCATCTTTGCTGCATCAAACTCTGTAATCCCGAACTCCTGCTGTCTTTCTACCCCTGAACCGGATGCTGCCGCCAAAAACCCGTCCTCCAAATGAATCTTGTCCCGGCTCAGGCCCTGTCCCTCAGGCAGAACGGTTTCCAATGCCTCCGCCAACCTGCTCCCCGTATCGGTATCCCTGATAAAAATCTGCTGCCTCCACCTGCCGTCACCCTCTTTATTAAAAGAAAACAATCCAAATTCCCCATGAAAAATCAAGGAATTTTCCGACGCATAATCTATAAATACGTCGAATTCTTTGGCAGATAAATCCCCTTTCTGTACAGAATCAACGTCTGCACGTTTATTTTTCCCGAGCATAATCGAAGCCAGCCATTGTGATTTTGGTCTCTCCCGCTGCCATATCTTTTCTTCTTCCTCTTCTCCCAGCTTACCGGCCAAAAAAACACTGGTAGGCCCATCCGCTCCGCCAATAATTGAAACCGATGTGTTTTCTTTTTGGTTCGCTTTTTCAAGAGGACTGGTTATCAGGCCAATCCCCGCTGCTGTCAGCAATATTACCCCAATCAACGTCAACGCCGCTCCTGGCTTATGATATTTCAAAACGTTGCGAATTCTCAGATAAGTATGATTCTTACCAAATGCCAGAGGCAGCAAAAAACCGCTTCTTTTCTCTGCCTGTGCCAGCAACACCTGAGAATAGCCTTCTCTCACCTGTCTGCCAAGCTTCTTAATGACTCTTTCATCACAAGACATCTCCATATCCGCACACATCAGCCGAAATGCCAGCCATGCCAGAGGATTGAACCAATGCACAGCTACCATAGCCAGCCCCAGCAGCTTTACCAGATAATCCCACCTCTCTGCATGAATCTGCTCATGGCACAGAATATACTCCCGGCCCTCACCTGACAATCCCGCCGGCAGATAAACCGCCGGGTGAAAAATCCCCATGATAAAGGCCCCCGCGATCCGATCCGACTCCCATACCAAAAGGCGCCTTCTCCCGAAATATGGTCTTGTAAATTGCACTTCCTCCACCCGTATTGCTGTTCTCAGCCTGCTGCCAAGCCGCATCCACTGCCACAGATGATATCCGGCAAAGCCTGTCATACCTGCCGCCCATATGACGAATCCCGCCGCCAGCCATATCTGAATCGGATTGATCGAAGCCGCCGCATCCTCCACAGACAGGCTCTCCCCCATAACCTGGTTCACCGCCCGATCCACCCAGATAACTCCCGTCTCTATCTCCGGCTTTTCCTGATAAAGGATCTCCTGTCTCACCGGCCGGGGATTCACCGGAAACAAAGACATCGGTGAAGGAATAATAATCGGACACAAAAAACGAAAAAGCACAGCCAGCCATAAAACATACGCATAGCTCTTTGGCATTCTTTTCAAAAGCAATCTCAGAATCACTACCATACCGGTGGCACATCCCCCGGCAAAGCTCATATTGAACAACCGAATCATCCATACTTCCATCATTCCACCGCCTTTTCAATCATGGCCCGAATTTCTCTGGCCTCCTCCTCTGTCAGCCTCCGATCCGATAGAAAAGCTGCCACAAAAGCCGGAAGCGACCCTCCGAAATTTCGATCCACTGCCTCCTTACTCTCTGTTCTCTGCACCTCAGCCCGCTTTACCACCGCCGTCACCACTGCCTGCTCATTCTTCACAAACCCCCGCTCCGCCAGCTTCTTAAGCACCGTAAAACAAGTTGATTTCTTCCATCCCAGTTTTTCCAGGCACAACCGTGCCAATTCCATCGACCTCACCGGCTCATGCTCCCATACCAATTCCATAAACCGGTATTCCCCGTCAAACAATTTCCTCTCCGCCATCTTTACATGCCCCTTTCCCACACAAACACACATTTTCTCTTTATATAATCTCTCAACCGCTAATTGGTCTATCGCAATAGTTCTCACAAGTATAAGTCTATCATAATAGACCTCCTCTGTCAAGCCAAACTCCACCCGCCATCACAGTAAACGCATGTTTTTGTTATCGTTTACCAACGCCTTCAATGGACAAGAGGATCTCTTATCTACTGAGGCTAATATTCAGCCTTGGAGGAAGGAATGGGGCCGCAGTCAGCCAGCCGGTGGCTTTTGACTTTTGCAGGGATTTAGAAGCCCTTAAATCTTTGAGTTTTGCATTGCAACGAAAATGCACACTGTCTGAGCGAAGCGAGTTTGGGCAATTATCCCTTAACCACTAAAAAGAGGGTGTTGCAAAATACAACACCCTCTTTTTCTAAAAACACATACTTTTCCATTTATTGTATCCATACTCCGTTAGCATCAACCCGATATCCATCCGGCGTTGTAGTATTGGTCAGCATCGCGCCCTGAGTGCTCCCTTCTCTCGGATCACAATAATACCACTTTCCGTCACCGGCCTGGATCCATCCCATCCTCATATAACCGGATGCATCAAAGCAATACCAGCGATTATTGATCTCTAACCAGCCGTTAGAAGGGTATGTGCCATTGGAATACTCATACCACCAGCCCACTTGATTCCTCTTCCAGCTGCCTCCGCCTGGATTTGAACCCGGGGCACTCGTAGTATTGCTGTTATTACTGCTGGTTCCATTCCCTCCGTAGCTGCCGCTCTTAAAACTCTCCGCCAAATCCTCATCCACATACATGGAATCTGACTCGTACCAGTCTCCTTTTTTTGAATTACTGCTAACCGCACGAACCTTAAAGAAATATTCCCCTTCCCGGTTCATGCTTGATGCAAAGTTATAGTATTCATTTGAGGTGGTAACTGCGGAACCCACGGATTTCTCTCCCCGGTAGAGGCGTACCTGATAGCTTTTCGCCCCATCGGTAGCTTCCCAGCGAGCCACCGGAATCTCTTCTCCTTCCCACTCCACCGTATCGATCTCGAGGCTTCCCTCCAGGGCATCCAGCTTCACGGTAATAACCATGGTAGACTTATTGTTCTCCCGGTGAGAAGTTACATAAGTAGCATCATCCCCCCGCAGCTTCACCTTGGATTTGCTCATGGTATCAAAATAATGATCATCATCTGCCTCCAAAGTGATCTCCACCCGCGGCACATCCCCGCTGGTCCACTCGCCCTCATCATTCACCACTTCAATCTCATCTACAGTATAGTTCTCCGATCCGGCCTCCACTGTCACATCACTGCTGTCATTCCCTGCTTCAATGGATGAATTAACGGTCAATGTCACCTGGCTGATCTTAGTTCTCTCCTCAGCAGCAAATGCATTTCCTGCCAACAATGCCACCAGCATGCCGCTGCTGACTGCCAGCGCCAAACTCTTCCTCCACATATACATAGTGTTTCCTCCTTTTTCTTCCTGTGAAAGCTAAAGATAACTTGCTTATAATACCATAATATCCGGAAGAAATGTACAAATTGTAAAAAGAAAGTGACAATTACCAGTCAAAAATCCTACAAATCCCTTACTGCCCTCATCCCGTTTTTAACCGGAACTTATTCACTTCTTTATCTGAATTAATCAATTCGATAACTGCCCCCAGCTTTTGAAGCTTTTCCTCAAAGCACTCATACCCCCGCTGAATATAGCCGATCCCTTCCACAACAGTAAAGCCCTCTGCTGCCAGGCCTGCCAGCACCAGAGCCGCCCCTGCCCGAAGATCCGGACTCACCACCTGGGCACCGGTAAAGCCCTTGACGCCGTCAATGACCGCTACGTTTCCTTCTACCTTAATGTTGCCACCCATCCGGGTCAGCTCGTCCACATATTTAAACCGATTTTCAAAAATACTCTCTGTAATCATGCTGGTTCCGGATGTCAATGCCAGAGTCACTGCCATTTGGGGCTGCATGTCCGTGGGAAAACCCGGATAAGGCAAGGTCTTGATATTGGTGGAATGTTGTCTTGGCCGGCCTACCACCCGTACCTCATCATCACCCTCGATCACCTCACAACCAATCTCCAGCAGTTTCGCCGAGATAGCCTCCAGATGCTTTGGTATCACATTCTTCACCGTCACATCCCCTCTGGTAACCGCTGCTCCGCACATAAAGGTCCCTGCTTCGATCTGATCCGGTATGATCGAATACTCTGTCCCATGGAACTTCCGTACTCCGCGAATCCGGATAATATCCGTTCCGGCGCCCTTGATATTGGCCCCCATACTGTTGAGGAAATTCGCTACATCTACCACGTGGGGCTCTTTTGCCGCGTTCTCCAGAATTGTCTGTCCTTCTGCCAGCGCAGCCGCCATCATAATATTGATCGTAGCTCCTACGGAAACCACATCCAAATATATATGTCCACCTACCAAATCAATCGCATGGGCCACCACTGCCCCCCGCTCAATCTCAATCCGTGCTCCTAACGCCCGAAACCCCTTCAAATGCTGATCGATCGGCCGGCTGCCAATGTTGCATCCTCCTGGCAACGGTACTTCGGCGCTTTTATATTTTCCCAGCAAAGCTCCGATAAAATAATAAGAAGCCCGAATTTTTCTCATATAATCGTCATCTACCGAAACTTCATGAATTGTGGATGCATTAATCCGCACAGTGTGGCGATCGATCCGCTCCACCCTGGCTCCAATCTCTTGAATCGCCTCCAACATTACGTTGATATCTCTCACATCCGGCAGGTTCTCAATAATTACATTCTCATCTGTCATGATCGAAGCTGCAAGAATCCCCAATGCGGCATTCTTTGCACCACTGATCTGCACTTCTCCTACCAGCGGGTTGCCGCCCTTCATAATATAACGATTCATTTTACACCTCTGTCGCTCTCCGATTTTTAATCTCTTTCCAGCAGCTCTGATGCCGTCTCTGCTGTGTCACCATATCCTGTATATCCAAGAAAACAAAACACAAAATCTTTACAAAAATATTAAAAATTCATTTACTCTTCTTAATGATTATACCACAGAATCCAGATTTGTAAAGAGCTGGGACTTTTATCATTCAAAAAAACAACTATCGCATGTTTTGGACTCCTGATAAAACGTACCCGAAAACAGTCAGGAAAAACAAAAAAAGACATCCTGCTAATCAGAATGTCTTTCTACTGGGCTACAAGGATTCGAACCTTGAAATGACGGAGTCAGAGTCCGTTGCCTT